>JAHHTB010000173.1 GCA_020024855.1 Fusobacterium sp. | reverse complement strand
ATTATGAACCTGAAGAATTTTATGCTATAGAAAGATGTGATAATTATATGAAATGTTTAGTCTTATTAAAAAAATATCAGTGGGGGAAAAAGGAAAGTTTTGAAAGAATTCATGAAATAACATCTTGTATTTTATATGTACAGACACTTGAAGAGATTGTTTTTGATGATATGAATCAACTTCATTATCTTTTACCTGTAAAAGAGAAAAATATAAAAAATAAATTAGAGTTTAATAAATTACCTTTAAACATATCTGAGATAGAAGAAATAGTAAGAGTAAAAAATAAAGATTTATTAAATTTAAAAGAAGATATTATCAAAAAAATCACAAATATTTTATCAAAAAAATAAATAAATTATATATTATAATTTGTAATACTTAAATTTAATAATCAAAAAAGTTGCCAGTGCAGAAATGCACTGGCTTTTATGTTTTACGGTTATAAAAAGGAGGCAGAGATTATGTATGAGACAGTAGCAGTTGTACTAATAATTATAGGAACAGCACTAAAAGCGATTGATGAAATTACAAAAAATAAAAGATAAGGAGTTGGTAAAAATGGAAGGAATGAAACTATATGAAATTCAACAAGGAATGATTGATACTCTAGATATTTTCTTAGAGAGTGAAGGAAATGATTTAGACAAAGAAAACTATAGTGAAATAATGATATTTTTGAGAGATGAGCTAAAAAATAAAAGCTCATCTCTTTTAAAATACATTCAAGATTTACAAGCACAAAATAAATCAGCTAAAGAAGAAGCAGATAGACTTCAAAAATTAAGCAAAGTAAGAGCTAATAAAATAGAGAGACTTAAAGAATATTTGATTAGTACATTACAAACTCTTGAAGTAAAAAAGATAGAGACTGATTTAGGAAGTTATGGACTTAGAAAAAGTTCTTCTGTTGATGTTTATGATATGTCAGTTCTTCCTAAAGACTTTATAAGAGTAACCGAGGAAAGAAAAGCTGACAAAGAAAAAATCAAAGAATATATAAAAGCTAATGGAGAACTACAAGGGGCAAGAGTAGTTGAAAACTATTCATTACAAATAAGATGATGGAGATATTTCAAGAATTAGAAGATTTAGTTTATGGATATAAAAGTGATTTTAATGGAAAAGTAATTTCAAAAGGAGTGATAGAAGATGATGGACGAGAAAATGTTAAAATTGAAAAATGGGATTGATGAGAAAATAGAGGATTTCTTACAAAATTCAGAGGAACTTAAAAGATTTATAGCTTTCAGAAAAAATAACTTTTACGATTATAGCATAAGAAATACAATATTAATTTACAAGCAGAATCCAAATGCAACTCTTGTTGCAGGAATTAAGAAATGGAATGAACTAGGATATAAAGTGAAAAAAGGAAGTAGAGCAATATCAATCTTAGTTCCTTTAATTAGAAATATAATAAAAGATGGAAAAGAGAAGGAGGAAGTTTATGGATATAGACCAGTTAATGTGTTTGATAAATCTCAAGTAGAGGCAACAGAAAATGCAGTTGAAATTCCTAATATAGATGTAGAAATGAAAATGTCAAAAGAGTTTAAATATACTCCAATGAAACTTTATAGAGCTGTGAAAAAATGTGTGGAACAATATGCACCAATAGAATTAAAAAAGACATTCTTTAATGAGGAAATATCAGGACAAACAGATGGAAAGACTATCTATATTAAAAAATCAAATAATCGTATTGATATGGCAGGGGTAATGATACATGAGTTTATTCATTACAACTGCCATTTTGATAATAAGGAAAAAATCTCAAAAAGTAGAGCAGAAATAGAAGCTGAACTTGGAGCATTAATATTTGGAACACATTTTGATTTAGATGTATCAGGAACATATAAGTATCTTTCATCATACAGAAGGGGAGTGGATATAGAAAAATCCTTTGAAAAAGTATTAGGAATAATGGAAAAAGTTATATATGGAAATGAGGAAAAGCAAGGAATCCAAGAGATAATTTTAGGATTATAATAGGAAAAACAGGAATTTCTAGGAAAAAATAGGAAAACTTTAGGATTAAGAAAAGTATTGAAAAATATAGCTTTCCTAATTCCTAATTATAAAAAGAGTATATATATTCTTAAAAAATCGGCATAAATTTTATAAAAATAGAAGAAAGATAAGGTGGGAAAATGAGAACAGTATTTATGACACAACAGATAAGAGAGAAATTAGATATAAGAGCATTATTAATGATAGTATCCATATTAAAATCAAAAGAAAGTGAAAATAGTGAAGATTTAGATTATTTACAAGTATTTGAGTTTGAAGATAAAAAGCTAATAAATAGACAAGAAGAACCACAATTAGTGAACGTATATCCTTTGGAATATAATAATTTAAAAGATTGTAAGATTTGGGCAGTAATGGGACTAGATGAAGTAATAGGTGAATACTGGACTATAATGTACCCAGATGAATATTAAAGGAGAGGAATTATGGAGAAAATAATAGAAAAATTAAAAAAGCCATTTAATGAGAATGAACTTGAATTTAGAGTTGGTGCAACAAATTCAGATAAAACAATGGGATTAGCTCTTGCTTATGTACAAGCAAGGGCAATCCAAAATAGATTAGATGAAGTTCTAGGATTTGAAAATTGGAAAGTATCTTATAAAGAGATTCAAGGAGGGTTTATTTGTAAACTATCTTTGAGAATAAATAATGAATGGATAGAAAAAGAAGATGGAGCTTCTGAAACAGAATTTGAATCAGTGAAAGGTGGAATATCAAATGCTTTTAAAAGAGTAGCAAGTAGTGGCTTTGGAATAGGAAGATACTTATATGGTGCTAGAAATAATTGGTATCCTATAAAACAACAAGGAAGAGGATTTATATTTGCAGAGACTCCTAAACTTCAACTAAATGAAGAAAAGCAGAATATAGTTAAAAAAGAAACTAAAACAGAAGAAGAAACACCAAAGAACACAGAGATTATAATTACATTTGGAAAATATAAAGGGCATAGTCTAACAGATATTTTCCATAATGATAGAAGTTATATAAAATATCTTAGAGATAAGTCAAAAGATACAGAGATTATAAAAGAGTGTGAAAAATTACTTGCAAGTTAAAAGGAGAGCTAAAATGAATAAAAAATGTAAAAGTTGCAGTTGGTATGATAGAGAAGATAAATTCTGTTATTATTATTTACTATCAGATGCAGATTTGTTTGAAATAGAAAAAAGAAAATGTAACCATTGGAAAAAAAGAAGAAGTAAGTAGATAAAATAAAATTTTAAGAAAATGGTTCCCATTATGGGAACTATTTTTTAAAGGCAAAACTTTTATAAATATATGAATTATAAGGAAAATTTTATTAAATAAAACTAAAAAAAATAAAAAAAGTGAACCCTTTTTGCCCTGTGAAGAACATTATATAATATAATAACAACACTTTAAGGAGGAAATGATGAGAAAAAAAGTAAAAGGCTCTGCTATCCCTATGCTTGTTCATGAAATAATAAATGTGGATACTAAATATTTCTCTTTAAAGAAAGAAACACTTTGTAATATGGTTGTGCAAGGGTTAGGTTTTGAAAAACTTACAGATATTGGAAGTGATATTTTAGATAAAACTAAGAGTTTGAGTTTTAATTTGAATGATATTAATACCGAACTTTTTCCTGAAATGTTAAAACAAAGCCATGCAAGGACAGAAAGTGAATTTATCAGACAAATGTTTTTTACATATATTAATTTACATCCTTGTTTAAGAGAAAGAATTTTACATAAAAGTATATTTATGGAGGTTGAACGAGCAATCTTAAATAAGAGAAAACTCAAAATTTATTTTAATAAAAATGTTTTAGATGTACTTCCAATAGCTTTGGAAAGGAATCCAGAAACAGGTTTTAATAATTTGAAAGTTCAAGTTGGGGAAGAAATAATTTTATATGAAATGAAAGGTGTAGAAAAAATTCTTAAATAATAGGAATAGGCTATGTAATAAAGAATAAAAGAGTTAGTA
>JAHHTB010000172.1 GCA_020024855.1 Fusobacterium sp. | reverse complement strand
ATCTTATGTTATCTTTTATAATTTTAAAACTTTTGCCAGTTTTTATATTCTTTTCTTATATCAAAGCTCGTATAATTCTCTAACTTTCTATCTTTTGTTATTTTTTTTGTTTTCAAATCATAAACATATCTAATAAACTTATTTCTAAAAGAATTTCTAACATATTCCTCTTTTATAAAATGAATTTTATCATCTTTTTTATAAATTCTTGCAGGATAATATTGTTGTTTTATATCTTTTTCATCAATAAGAGTTTCTGCATATTTTAAAAATGCTTCTCTCATATTAATATCTAAAGTTTTTTCATAATAAATTTTATTATCATCATATATTCTATAGCCTATAATACTTCTATAATCATCTATTCTTCTATCATAATCAATATTTCTTTCTTCTTTTTCTCTCATTCCATACTCATTTAAAGTTTTTGTATCCCCAGCAATAGCCTCATAAAGTGGGCTTATTATCATTTTTATTTTTACCTTACTTCTATCAAATTTTTTTGCTTCTTCCACATTCATCTTTAAACGAAATTCTTCTTTTGCTTCAAAAGGAATAGAAAAATGTTTTACCTTTCTTTCTATCTTTCCATCATTTTCTTTTACATTTTCAGTATCTTCATATGAATAAACTATAAATACCATCTCTTGAGTATCGGCATTATACTCTATATCCATCTTACCTGCGTCATAAATAAAATAGGAATCCATCAAAGTATTTAAATATTTTCTCTGGTCAGCTTGAAGACGGCTATTATAATCTTTTGTTGTTTCAAATTCACCTTTTCCAGCTGAATACATATAGGTATTTTTTAATGAAAATCTTTTTACTATATATTCTTTGGCAGAATCAAAACCAAAACTTTTTTCCTCTAACATTCTATCAAATTTATATTTACTGTGATAATTTCCATCTTTGTCATACCCTTTTTTATTAATCCCATTTTTATCATAACCTAAAGAGTTATAACCTTTCTTATCATAACCTGTTTTATCAAATCCATATTTATTGTAACCATTTATATCATAACCTTCATTATCATAAATAGACTTTGTCATTTTATTAATACCAATATTTTTTCCTTCAATATAAAAGCCTCTTTCATCAACTTTATCCATACAGGAAGTTAAAAATACTAATAGAAATAATGAAATTAATATTTTCTTCATTTTTTATCTCCTGAAATATTAGATATATTAAAGAATAACTTATCTAAAAAGAAAAATCAATCAGAAAGATAAAATTTCTAATATTCTTTTTTAATAAAAATTCTTTATGAGTATAATTATATCAAAAAAATCCTGTACTTTTTTATTTTCTTTATAAAATAATTTTTATTTTTCTAAAGGCATTTCATTTGATACTACAACTTTTAATGGTTTATCTTCTAAATCAAAGTAGATTATAATACTTCTTTCACAATTATCTATATTTTTTATAATACTATATTCTGTTGAAGTATTAAATTCAGGGTGATTTCTATAATTTGTTGGAATATGTTGCCACCCATCATTTAAAGAATAATCTGAAACCAAAATTTTTGGTGTTAAGCTATTTAATTCTTTATTATTTATTTTTATACTTGGGTGCTTCTCATCATAAAAAACTGTAATAGAATCAACTGTACAGTCTTCTATTTTTTTACATGGCTTATCATTTTCTGAAACATCTTGATTTATTATTGTAACTTCTAAAAAAACTCCATCTTTTTCTAAAAGTCTAATTATTCTACCACCTTTAACAATTCTTTTTTTATCATTAGATAGTGACCAATTTGTACGTATTCTATAATAATCTTCTCCAACTACTGGATTTAAAAAATATGGTTCTTTATCACTTATTTTCCACCCATCACTGAGAAATTGTTTTAAACTACTTGGAACAGAAAAAAATATGTCATTAACTTTTAGCCCAAATTCAACACTATTTTTTAACATTTTATTTTCTCCCTCCATTCCTTTTGAATTAGTTATAGAGATAATTAGCAAAAAACAAGTTATAAATATTAAAAACTTTTTCATTTATCCTCTCCTCTCTATATCACTATTTTATATAAAAATTATTTAATTACTTTGTCATTAATTTCTATTTCATTTTCATAAATTTTTATTGCTTTTGGCTTTCCATCAATAGGAAATACAAAGGTGCTTTTTACTGCAGATTTTTTTGGTATATTTATATCTTCAAATGGTCCTAAAGCAAAAACTGAAAATCCATCACTATCTAAAAGTTGTAAAGATTTTTGTTCACGAAGATTTGTTAATCTTATCATTTGCTCAGTTTCATTTTTTAAACCAACTGTTATTCTATATCCATCTTCAGCTTTTGTTACTAATAAAACTTCAGCTTTTATATTTTTTTCAAACTGTTCTTTATCATAAATTATAAGAGCCTCATCAATACTTGTACCATCTTTTCTTCCTGTATCTATTCCCTCTTTTACTCCTTTTAAAACATTTTTTCCAGTGGACACAACTCCTGATACCACTGATGACACAGCCTTAGTTACATTAGATTCTTCTGAATATGACACCATAGATATTAATAATCCTAAAATAAAAATTAATTTTTTCATCTTTTCCTCCTAATTTTAAGAATGATTTTTTACAGACACAGTTATATCAAAAAATTTCTGTAGCACATTATTTTCTCTATAATAACTATCTATCTCAGGAAAAATAAGTTCTTCAAGATTTATTTTTTTATCTACTTTTATTTTTTTAAACTTTTCATAATTTTCTGCAAATAATCTGTGTTTTCCCTCACTGTTCTCTTTTAATTCAACCCAAAGATAAGTGTTATTTTCAAAAGGTACATTAACTCCATATATTCCATCTTTATGACTTCTTTTAAACGGAACTTTCTCTCCATCATTAAAAACTAAATTTTCTTCAAGAATTTCTATATTTTCAAAACTCATAAGGTTAATATATGCAAGATTTGTGATTACAGTAGCTTCAAGCATAAGACTTAAAGAATTTCCAACCTCTTTTCCTAAGGTTTCCATTCCTTTTTCAAATTCTTTTGAAAAATCCTCTGAATTTTCTGATGTTACAATCTCATCATCAGAAACTTCTTTTATAGTTATTTCGTTAGAAGTATCAGAAACAGTATCATTTATTATTATTTTTTCTTTTTCATTGTGTGGTGTACCATCACGATTAAATCTTTGTTCTTCTACTGTCTGTCCATTTTTTATTTTAGCTTTCATTTGTGGATTTCCGTTTTCATAATAAACTTCATAAACTCCATCTAAATTATTATTTTTAAATTCTTGTCTTGTCCATACATTTCCATTTTTATAATAATCCTCTTTTAAACCATTAAGTTCTCCATCTTTATAGTTTACTATTGTCTCTAAAGTACCATCTTCTAAATAAGATTTCCATTCGCCGTCCTGCAAACTGTTTTTATAACTTCCTAAAAGTCTTATATTTTTATTTTCGTGATATTCTTTAAAATCTCCGTTCATCTCTCCGTTTTTATAAATTACTTCTCCTTGAAGATTTCCATTTGGATAGTATGCTTTAAACTTTCCATCAAGAACTCCATCTTTATAATTTGCTGATACTCTCAATTTTCCTGTATCGTTATAAAACTGTTCTGTAAGTCCATCTCTTTCTCCGTTTTTAAAAGTACCACTGTCAATAAGAACTCCATCTTCTGTATACATTTGAAAAAGTCCATCTTGTTTACCATCTTTCCAATGACCAATCTCTTTAATATTATTTTTATAATAAATAACATTTAATCCATCAAGCTCTCCATTTTTATAAGAATAAATATCAAGATAATCTTCACTTTCTCTTTTAGTTCTTCCACTAAAAGGTTTTCCATCTTCATCACAAAGTTTTCCATTGATATTTTTTAACTTTTCTTCTTTTTCAATAGCAGGAAGATATTTAAAAAATTTGTAACAGTTTATATAAATATATGCTCCTATTCCAATAAAACCAATTAAGGCTACCAATAAAACTACTTTTATTTTCATAAGCACCCTCCATTTCTAAAAAATAAAACCAAATATTTTTC
>JAHHTB010000171.1 GCA_020024855.1 Fusobacterium sp. | reverse complement strand
TAGTAACAAATATATATAGAGAATTACAAGAAAAACCTCATCCAAATTTAACAAAATATTATATTGGAAAAACAAATGATATTTACTTTTTTGTTAGCTCAATGTTACAAAATAAACAAATATCAGAAAAGATAAAAGATCTAATATTACAAGTAGAAAAAGAGTTAGATATTGAGAAAGTGATTTCCTCTCTTCCACCAGAAAATATGGTTCAGGGTATATCTCTTGAATACTTTGATAAGTATATAATTAGTTATCTATTAGAAAACATTAATTCTGGGCTATTAGATTTTGAAAGATACAGTCAATACATAAATATAAGGTTAGATAACAGCCTTTGGAAAGAAAAATATAAAGATTATTATAACATGCTAATTGCTATCCTTAAACTTTATGTTTTAAAAGATAATTTCTATATAAAAGATAGAGAAAGTTTAAATGAAATTTTCAATGATTATACTACAACTTATTTTGAAATTGATAAATTATACAGAAAATTTTATTTTTATTATGACAATGTAAAAAATAATAATGATTTAGAAATAAAAGATATAAACGATTTAAATAATATAGAAAAAGTAATTTCATCTTTTTACGAAAAAGAGTATTTAGAAGAACTATTGCCTATATGGTCTGACAAGATACAAAATAACAAACTAGATTTTTCTAGTAAATACTATCAAAAAAATTTCTATAAAAATTATGTAGAAAAAAGTGAGACAAGAGTTGCTGTGATTATTTCAGACGGATTGAGATTTGAAGTTGGTGAAGAATTAACTGAAAAATTAAGAAAAGATATAAGTTCAAAAGAAATTATTTTGAATAAATTACTAACAGAATTACCAAGTATAACTTCAGTTGGAATGACTAATCTTCTTCCTGATAAAAATAGAATAGTAGATCCATATAATAAAGTTTTTAGTATAGAGAATATAAACACTAAAAGTACAGAGAATAGAGAAAAAATTCTAAAGCTTTCTTGTGAGGAATCATCAGCTATATTATTTAATTCTTTTAAAAATATGACAAGAATAGAACAAGATAAATATATTAAAGGAAAAAAAGTAATATACATATATCATGATTCTGTTGATAGCATAGGAGATAAAGCTAAAACAGAAAATAGTACATTTGATGCTTGTGATATAGCAATAAATGAAATTTTTGGAATGACAAAGTTACTTTCTAGTTTAGGAGTTGTAAATATTATTATTACAAGTGATCATGGATTCCTATATGAAAGAAAAGTAATAGAAGAATATAATAAAATAGAATTAAATGACAGAATTCTAAATGAAGGAAAAAGATATGGATTTTCAAAAGAATTTATAGAACAAAGAGGTTGCACAACTATAAAACTTGATAATTTTTATGGAATTTTTCCATTAAAAAATCAAAGATTTAAAACAGCTGGTGGAGGGCTTCAATTTGTTCATGGTGGAATAAGTCCCCAAGAAATGATAATTCCTTTAATACAATATATAGGTGGAGTAAATTCTAAGAAAGTAGATAAGGTTAGTGTTAGAATAAAAGAAAATATTAGAAAAATAACTTCAAATTTAACTAAATTTTCTATATATCAATTAGAGGGAGTAAATGAAAAAGACAAAATAAAAGAAAGGAATGTTTCAGCTTGTTTATACGATGAAGATGTAAAAGTAAGTAATGAGATTAAATTGAGATTGGATTCATTAGAAGAAAATACTCAATATGATTTTAGACTTACTTTAAGTGGTTCACATAAAAAAGTAACTCTAAAAATTATGGATTTAGAAACAGAAAATATATTAGATTCTAAAGAATATATTGTAAATATAGGGATTGTATCTGAATTTGATTTTTAAATTTATTAGGAGAAAATAGCTATGGATATAATAGATGAAATATCAGAAAAGGCATTTGAGGGAAAAATAGTTAGAAAAGATCTTGTAACAAAAATAAAAGGTGGAGCAAATGTTCCTATTTATGTATTAGAATATTTACTTGGAATGTATTGCAATCAAACTGATAAAGAAAGTATTGAAGAGGGAATGGAAAAAGTAAAAAAAATTCTTTCTGAAAATTATGTTCGTCCAGACGAAGCAGAAAAAGTAAAATCTAAAATTAAAGAAATAGGAACATATAATG
This sequence comes from Fusobacterium sp., assembly GCA_020024855.1. GTDB lineage: Bacteria > Fusobacteriota > Fusobacteriia > Fusobacteriales > Fusobacteriaceae > Fusobacterium_B. The sequence goes on along the minus strand of JAHHTB010000171.1, from coordinate 1,915 downwards.
TAATTGATAAAGTTACAGTTAAATTAAATGAAAAAAGAGATAGATATGAAGGTTCTCTTTCAAATTTAGGGGTTTCAAATATTGAAATTAGTGGATCATATATAAAAACATACGAAAAACTTTTAAGTGGAGGAATATGGTGCATAATAACTTTAAGTTATCAATATGATGAATTTAATACAGGTGATTCTCCATTTAAACTGATGAGATTAAAACCTATTCAAATAGCTAGTTTGGATATGAATGATGTTTATGAGGGAAGAAAAAAATATACTAAAGAACAATGGATTTCTTTTATATTAAGATCTACAGGAATGGAACCTGAAAGTTTTGATACAGATGCAAAATGGCATCTTTTAACAAGAATGGCTCCACTTGTTGAAAATAACTATAATTTATGTGAACTAGGTCCAAGAGGGACAGGAAAGTCATATATCTATAAAGAAATAAGTCCTAATTCAATTCTTCTTTCAGGAGGACAAACAACAGTAGCTAATCTTTTTTATAATATGGCTAAAAAACAAATAGGACTAGTTGGTTATTGGGATGTAGTGGCATTTGATGAAATTGCTGGAATAAAATTTAAAGATAAAGATGGAATACAAATAATGAAAGATTTTATGGCGAGTGGTTCTTTTGCCAGAGGAAAAGAAGAAAAAAATGCAAATGCCTCAATGGTCTTTGTTGGAAACATTAATCAGAGTGTGGAAGTTTTAGTAAAAACATCTCATCTTTTAGTTGATTTTCCACCTGAAATGAATAATGATTCTGCTTTTTTTGATAGAATGCATAGTTATATTCCTGGATGGGAAATACCAAAATTGGCTCCTCGTTGCTTTACTAAAGATTTTGGATTGATAGTAGATTATATGTCAGAAATTTTTAGAGAATTGAGAAAAATATCGTATGGAGATTCTTTTGATAAATATTTTTCATTAGGGAGAGATTTAAATCAAAGAGATACCATAGCTGTAAGAAAAACAGTATCAGCACTTGTAAAATTAATTTATCCAAATGGTATTTTTGAAAAAGAAGACATAGAAGAAATATTAATAAGAGCTTTAGAATATAGAAGAAGAATTAAAGAACAATTGAAAAAAATGGCTGGAATGGAATTTTTTGCAACAAGTTTTTCTTATATAGATAATGAAACAGGTGAAGAAAAATATATAAATTTAAAAGAACAAGGTGGAGGCAAATTAATTCCAGAAGGACAATTAAAAGTAGGATCTTTATACACAGTTTCTTTATCATCTAATAATATAAAGGGAGTTTATAAAATAGAAGGACAAATATCTGCCGGAAAAGGAAAAGTAACAGTTTTTGATAATAAATATAGAAAAACATTTGAAAATGCTTTTAATTATTTAAAAATAAATTCAAAAAGAATAAGTGGAGCAATAAATATAACAGAAAAAGAATTTTATTTATCTGTTATAGATGAAAAAAATGTAGGAGTATCTGATAGTTTAACTTTAGGTGGGTTTATATCAATGTGTTCAAATGCTTTAAATAGACAAATTTTATCTCAAACAGTTATTTTAGGAGATATGGCTTTATCAGGTTCAATATTAGAAGTTCAAAATTTAGCAGATACTTTAGAAATGGCAAGAGAAGCTGGTGCTAAAAAAGCATTAGTACCTTTATTAAATGCCAAGGATATGGGAACGCTACCTCCAGATATTTTAGGTGATATACAACTAATATTTTACCAAGATCCTATTGATGCAGTTCAAAAAGCAATAGGATATTAAATAGGAGATTTTTAATGAAATATAGAGCAATAACAGAAGAAAATTTTTATTATAACGAGCTAAAGAATACTTGTTTATTTATTTTAAATAATAATATATCAGAGAGTGAGCTTAAAGAAAAATTAAGAGAAAATGATATTTTAGATACTAAAAGTAATAAT
>JAHHTB010000170.1 GCA_020024855.1 Fusobacterium sp. | reverse complement strand
TGTAAAAAGACTGATTTTAATTTTTAAAAAGCAAATAAAAAATAAACAGAAAGGAAAAAGATATGTATTCAAATAAAAATGATGTTTTAACAGAGATAGCAAATGAATATCTTTCTTTAAGTAAACCATTAAAAAGAATAGCAGACTATATATTATCAAATACGTCAAAGCCACAATATCTTTCAATACATCAACTTGCAAAAAATTGTGAAGTGAGTGAGTCTTCTGTTTTTCGTTTTTGTCAAATCTTAGGTTTTAAAGGATATAAAGAATTTAAATATGCCCTTGCAGAAGCAAACAGTGCAAAACTTATAGATGGGGAGATAGATGCTTATGAAGAAATTCTTCCAGAGGACACATTTATTGATATGGCAAAAAAATTATTTGCTTATAACATGACTTCTGTTAATCAAACTCTTCAATTAATAGATGTAAATTCATATAATAAGGCTGCTAAATGTTTGAAAGAAGCAGACCATGTATATTGTTTTGGGCAAGGAACAAGTGGAATAATGGCTCAGGAATTTTGGGCAAGATTTATGACAGTTTCAAGTAATTTTTCATATATTCCCGACTCACATTTTCAAACGATAATACTTTCAAATTGCAATAAGAATGATGTCGTAGTTTTATTTTCATATTCAGGTGCAACAGAAGATGGACCAAAACTTTTGGAACAAGCTAAGAAAAGAGGAGCTAAGACAATTCTTATAACTCATCATAAAAAAAGTTTTGCAAGTGAGTTTGCAGATATAATTTTACTTTGTGGCTCAAGGGAAAGTCCAAAACAAACAGGAAGTATTGCAGCAAGAATGGCACAACTTTTTGTAATAGATTTACTTTTTAATGAATTTTATAGGCTTGATAAAGATATGATGGACGAAGCTATAAATAGAACTTCTGAGGCTATGGAGCAAAAGCTTTTGAGGTATAGAAAAGATATATAGAAATTTTAAAAGGGGCAGTTTAAATCATTAATTCTTTAAATTTTAAATTTGCCTCTTTTCTTCTACTTTTTCCATCGTAATATATTTCATAACACATCTCTCTAATTCTATCTTTAACTCTAAATCCAAAAATCTCTGAAATATCACAAGAACATTTAACCTTGTATTTCAAATTTGTTGAAATAATCATAGGCTTTTCACTTTTGTATCTCGTGTCAATTAAAAGATATGCTTTTTCAATGAGCCAATCAGATGGCTTTTCAGCTCCAAAATCATCAATTATAAGTAAATCACATTCAGCCACCTTTCTTAAAACTTCAATTTCAATATTGCTCCACTCTAATTTTAATCTATTTAGATAAAGCCCCAAATTTAGAGCAAGAACACTCTTTCCATGTTCCATAAGATAGTTTGCAATACAAGCACTATCAAAACTCTTTCCAGTTCCTGGACTTCCATATAAAATAAGCCCTACTTGAACATCTTTTGTTAAAAAAGCCTCTGCATATTTTCTACAAAGAGCTAGATTTTTTGTGTGATAAGCCTTTTCAAAGGTTGAGTTTAAAAATTTATTGTCAATTACAGAAAAATCTTTATACTTATGCCCCTTATTTAAAATTCTTTCTTTATCTGCTTTTGAAGAAAGCTCCTCAATCTTTCTTTCAAAAAAACTTTCATGGCATTTACAACTAGGAATATATCTTATCTTTTCCCCTAAAATTTTTATCATTTCTTCAGGGAGCATAGTATTTTTCATATATGGACTGCCACAAATGGAGCAACGACGGGAGTAATTGTATTCAATTCCACTATTTTCAATAAGATTAGAGCTTAGGTTTACATCTTTTTCTCTTGTAATTATTTCCATGGCAATCATCTTATTCCCAAAAGTTCGTAAATTTCATCATTGTTAGCATCTTCTCCGTAGTCCATATCCTCTTGAATATTCAAATGAGTGGTTTTATGTCTATTTTTATTGTCATTAACTCTATCTTTAAAACTTCCATTTAAAGCACTTTTTAGATTTTTTATTTTAAAAACCATATTTACACTAAAATTATTTTTTACAAAACTACTTTTTCCCATCTCTTCAAAGGCTTTAAAAAGATTATCAGCACCTAAAGTTTGAAGACACTCAATTATATCTTTATCTTTAGGTCTAAAATTATATTTTGGTAAATCAAATTCTTTGTATTTTTGTAAAATGCTTTCAATGAAAGGCTGAGGATTTTTCTCTGTGTGTGTATTATTTTTATTATCAACTATAGAATTATTAGTTATAGAATAATCTTTGTTATGACAGTTTGTCATTGGAGTAGATTCCATTTTGACGTTAGGGTTAGGACAATCTGTCGTTTGAAAGGGTAAAGTATCACCCTCTTTTTTCTCCATAGAATTTTTTTCAAAATCATCTTCTTTTTGTTTGTAAAAATCATATTGAGAAAGTTCTTGAAGAATTTTTCCTGGAGCAAGTAACATATATTTTCCAGTTCTTCCATTTTTCTTAAAGACAACCTTTTTTTTAAGAATACTTTTTTCAATAAAATTATCTATCTTTCTTTGGATAGTTCTTAAACTTCCTATAATTTTAATTTGGTCATAAAGATAACCATAAGTAAGCCACATATATTTATCATCGCCAATTATTACATAATCAAGAGTTTCAGAAGAACTTGAATACATATCCATAATTGTTCTTAAAAGTATGGCATCATTTCCATCAAGTCCATATTTTATAAGAGCTTTTTGACTATAACCACAAATATTATATTTCATTTTTTCTCCTTTCATTTTAAATTTAAAATTAGTTTCTAAGAAATGGAATAAGTCCATCAGTAACAATAAATTTTCTTCGTCCTCTTTGTAAAGAAAGTATCTCCCCATTGTCAATAGCTTGGTAAATATGACTCCTACTTATTTTTAAAAAGTCGGATACCTCTTTGACAGATGTGATAGTTCCTAATTCTTTTCTCATTTTTTCAAGTAGCATCTCCTCAAAATCATCTCTTGGAGGAGAAACTTTGAGAAGATAGAGATTTATCTCTTTTGATAGTTCTTTTTCAAGTTGCATAAGTTTTTCCCTCCTTTTTCTACGTCTGATTTTTGCTTTTTCAATCCTAATCTTTTCTAGCCTCTCTTTCTCCTCCCTCTCTTTTTTTAGCTTTCTAAATAAAGAAATATCTGTTCCATCAAAAAGAAAAACAAATCTATCCCTAAGAATATTTGTATTTTCTGTGTTTTCTAAATGTTGTTGTATCATGGTAATAGTTTTCAATTATTGAGTATTTTCTTAAAAATGGAACTATTTCTTTGGTTTTAATAACATATTGATTGCCGTGCTTTATGTAGGGAAGAATGTTTTTTTCAATAGCCTCAAAAATTATTTTAGCATCAGTTTTTAGATATCTTGCAAGTTTGAGAGGTTTTGTAAGGGGCGACAGTTTATCAATGGCTTTTTTTACAAAGATATATTCTCCTGCTGTTATATCTTCTTGGGAAATTTCAAAAGTAAATCCTGCTATGTAAGGAACTACCTCCTTGTAATATTCCTCTTTTTCATTTTGTGTAATTAGCTTATTTTGAATTTGAAAATTTTTCATTCATATATCCTCCGTTTGTTTAAAAGATTATATAAATTTGTCCCTTAAGTTAATTTTAGTTTATATAACTTGAAATGTCAAAGGGTGTAATGACAAAAAAGTAAGCAAAAAATTTTGACTAAAAAGGGAAAAAACGGGGAAAAACGAAAAATTTTTAAGAATAAAAAAAATGAGGATATAAAAATTTAGTATTTTTTATTCTGAAAACCTTAATTTATGGGGTGTATAAAAAATAAAAGGTGTATAAATACTTTTAAGCATTTATACACCTGAATACAAAAATTATAGTCTTATATTTTCTACATTATATTTCAAAATTTATTTTTTTTCAAGTTCTTTTTTTCTTTTTTTAATATTTATACACATAGAAAATGTATGATATTAAAACAATGTACTAACTAATTTCTAACACAAGAAAAAAATATTTTTAATTTTTTAGATGAAATTTTAACCAAAAAAAATTTTTTTAAAGTATAAATACTTAAAAGTATTTATACTTTAATATTTATGTAAGTATAATGTTT
>JAHHTB010000017.1 GCA_020024855.1 Fusobacterium sp. | reverse complement strand
AATTATAGGAGGAATAAAATGGAAAAAAGAAAAGTTTTATTTTTTGATATTAAATCTTATGATAAAGAATTTTTTAATAAATATGGAAAAGATTATAACTTTGAAATGAAATTCTTAAAAGAAAAACTTACAGAGGAAACTGCACCTCTAACTAAAGGATATGATATTATTTGTGCCTTTGCAAATGATACTATTAATAAAAAAGTAATTAATATTATGGCTGAAAATGGTGTTAAACTTCTTGCAATGAGATGTGCTGGGTATAATAATATTTCATTTAAATATATTAATGATAGATTTAAAGTTGTAAGAGTTCCTGCTTATTCACCATATTCTATAGCTGAATATACTATGGGAATGATTCTTTCTTTAAGTAGAAAAATCCATAAAGCATATGTTCGTACTAGAGAAGGAAATTTCTCTATAAACGGTCTTATGGGATATGATTTATATGGAAAAACTGTAGGAATTATTGGAGCTGGTAAAATTGCACAAATTTTAATAAAAATCTTAAAAGGATTTGGTACAAAAGTTATTGCTTATGATCCATTTCCAAATTATGAAAAAGCTAAAGAACTTGGATTTGAATTTGTTGATTTAGATACTCTTTATAAAGAATCTGATATAATTTCATTAAACTGCCCCTTAACAAAAGAAACAAAATATATAATCAATAGAAATTCTATGGCAAAAATGAAAGATGGAGTTATGATTGTTAATACAGGAAGAGGGCTTCTAATAGACTCTGCTGATCTTGTTGAAGCATTAAAAGATAAAAAAATTGGAGCTGCTGCTCTTGATGTTTATGAAGAAGAAGCTGATTATTTCTTTGAAGATAAATCTGATGAGGTTATTGAAGATGATATCTTAGGAAGACTTTTATCTTTCCATAATGTTTTAATCACTTCACATCAAGCATATTTTACAAATGAAGCTATTGAAGCAATTACAATTACTACACTAAATAATATAAAAGATTTTATAGATGGAAGACCTTTAACTAATGAAGTAAAATATATCTGTGATAAAAATAAAGAAAATTGTCATGTAATAGGTTAAAAAAAGCCCTGAAAAGTCAGGGCTTTTAATCTTTATTTATTAAATATATTTAGTATTGTTACTACAAACTTTTTTAAATGAAATTTTTTCTCCTTTTCACCATTTAAGTATCTAATTGTAAATCCTGTATAACCATAAATTGCTGAAATTATAGGATTAATTATATTTAAAAAGCAGTATGGAACATATATCCAAGGTGCTATTCCTAATGCTGCTATCATATAAGCTCCACAACTATTCCATGGTAATAATGGAGATGATAAGGTTCCAGAATCTTCAAGAACTCTTGAAAGAGTTACTGGATGAAGATTTCTTTTAGCATATGCATCTTTAAATATTCTACCTGTAATTACTATTGAAAGATATTGTTCAGCAGCAAGAGCATTAGCCGCAATAGCTGTAAATATTGTTGCAAGAATTAAACTTCCTGTTGATTTAGCAAAGCTTAAAATTTTATTTGCAATAGCACTAAGCATTCCTGCTCTTTCCATTATTCCACCAAAAAATAAAGCACAAATAATAAGTGAAACTGTCCACATCATACTATTCATTCCACCTCTTGTAAGAAGCTCATCTACAACAGAATTTCCAGAATTAGAAACATATCCTTTTTGTAATACAGTTATAAAATCAGATAAAGATGTTTTTTGAAATACTATTGCTGCAATCCCACCTATTAAACTTCCACAAAAAAGTCCTGGAATTGCTGGGATTTTTTTAACAACTAAAGTTATCGTAATAATAGGAACAATAAATAAAATTGGTGTTATATTAAATTGAGTTTCTAAAGTTCCTAAAATTGAGTTAAGTGCTGCTGTATCTATATCTGATCCTGCATACCTACTTCCTATTATACAAAAAAGTATAAGAGTTATTATAAAACTTGGAATTGTTGTTGCAAGCATGGCTCTTATATGATCAAATAAATTTGAACCTGCCATAGCTGGTGCAAGGTTAGTTGTATCTGACAGAGGAGATAATTTATCTCCCATATATGCTCCAGAAATTATAGCTCCTGCCGTTATTTGAGGTGGAATTCCAAGTCCTGTCCCAACTCCCATAAGTGCAATACCAACTGTTGCTGCTGTACTCCAAGAACTTCCTGTTGCAAGTGCAACTATTAAAGAAAGAATAAGAGCTGCTGGTAAAAATATTCCTGGAGATATTATTTTTAATCCATAAAATATCATTGTTGGAACTACTCCAGAAATAATCCAACTTCCTACAACCATTCCTATTATTAAAAGAATTATAGCAGCTTCCATAGATGACTTTATTGTGTTTAAAATTCCTTCTAAAATATAATCCCATTTATATTTTAATGAGAACATAGCTATACATGCTGCTATCATTCCTGAAATCATAATTGGAATATGAGGGTCTGCATTAGTGTACCTTATGGTGTACGTAAGAGAACATACCAAAAATACTAATGGTATAAATGCATGGATAAATTTTGTTTCTTTTACGTTTTCTACTTCTTTTTTCATAAGATACCTCCTTAATTTCTAGAATATTAACTCAAATGAATTAAATTCTAAATATCACCCCTTGATTTTATTTTTTATTTTTAAAATTAAAAAACACCATGACAGTGCATGGTGTTATATAGACTAATCTATGTAAGACCCAAGCCCCCTCTAAAATGTGTGACGAGGTTAGCATGAATTAATATTCATATAAGTGGGTCCCCCGCTTTTTTATTAAGATAATAGTAAAATTATATAATAAAACTAAGCGATTTATATTCGTTGTTTCTTTAGGTATTATAGTATAAAATAAAAATAAGTCAACAATAAATTTTTATTTTTTTAATTTTTTTATATTTATATAATAAAAAACAGAGGTTAAAAAACCTCTGCAAAAATTCCTTTATACTAGAGAACCTAATTTTTCTCCACCTAAAAGATGGAAATGGATATGAAATACTTCTTGCCCACCATACTCATTACAATTTGCTATTACTCTATACCCCTCTTCTGCAATTTCTAAATCTTTAGCAATTTTTCCTATTGCAAGATAAACTTCTCCAATTAATTCTTTATCTTCTTCTTTTATATCATTTATTGTAGCTATTTCCTTTTTAGGAACAACTAAAATATGTATAGGTGCCTGTGGATTTATATCCTTAAATGCTATAACTTTATCATTTTCAAAAACTATAGCAGCAGGTATTTCTCTATTTATTATTTTTGTAAAAATAGATGCCATTTAAATACCTCCAAATTTATAAAATTTTAAACTTAGTCTTCAAGCATATTTATTCTTTCAATATGTCTTCCACCTTGAAACTCTGCAGTTAAAAACTCATCTACTATTTCAAGAGCGAGTACATCTCCTATCATTCTTGCACCCATAGCAAGAACATTAGCATTATTATGTTCTTTAGTAAGTCTTGCCATAGTTGTATTCATACAAAGAGCAGCTCTTACACCTTTAACTTTATTTGCAGCAATAGAAATTCCTATTCCTGTTCCACAAATAACTATTCCAAGATCTGCTTCTTTATTTATAACAGCATGTCCTACTGCTTTTCCATATACTGGATAGTTTACAGATTCTGTTGAATAGCAACCTAAATCTAAAACTTCATGTCCTTTTTCAATAAGATGTTTTTTTACTTTCTCTTTTAATTCATAACCACCATGGTCACAACCTAAAGCTAATTTCATTTTTCTCTCCTTAAATTTATTATTAATTTATTAGAATCCTTGGAATAAAGGTTCTCCTGCTTCAATTTCTTTTTCTGTAGCTTCTCTTACTCCAGTAACTTCTATTTCAAATCTTACATCTTTACCTGCAAATGGATGATTTCCATCAGCAGTTACAACATCATCTTCTATATTAGTGATAACAAAAGATTGCTCTGAACCATCTTCAAGATCAGCTATAAAGTCTAATCCTTCATAAATATCTTCAAACTCAACAAAATCTTTTCTATCCATTTCCATAACTAGATCTTCGTCATATTCTCCATACCCTTCTTCAGCAGTAAGAGCTATTTTTGTTTTATATCCAGCTTCTTTTCCTTCTAATTCTTCTTCAACTTTTGGAACAAAATATCCAAATCCATGGATGTAAAAGAAAGGTCCCACTTCTTTAGTATCTTCTAATAGTTCATTTGTTTTGTTGTCATAAACTCTAAATTCAAGTGTTACTACTTTTCCTTCTTCTATTTTCATATTTTTCACCTCTTAAAAAATTTATAGTTTTACATTTAAAGCATAACATATATTTTGCTAAATTTCACTATTTATTTAATATTTGTTTTCTATTTTTTAACAAGATACAAATATCCCATATTAAAAGCAACTTTTTCCATATTTTCTTTAGATGTAATTTTCTCTAAAAGTTTAAAACCCATAATAAGAGCTGATTCTGGATTAGCTGTTGTAAAAATATTTTCATCTTGAACTATGGTTTCCATAACTGATATTGCACCATATTTTTCAAGTTGATTAAAGTATCTTTTATTATCAAGAAAATATGTCGTTGCTCTTTTTCCTTTTAATATTCCTGCTTCTCCTAAAGCTATTGCTCCTGTACATATTCCTATTATTAGTTTTTTCTTTTCATCAAATTTTTTAACTAATTTTTGAAAACTTTCTTCCTTTACATCTCTAAAATATCCTGCATTTCCAAATCCACCTGGAACAATTATTCCATCATATTCATTTTCATACAAAATTTTTTCATCAAATTTTAATTCAGTTTTTAAGGTTAAATTCCACGTAGTATTTACAAAATTTTCGTATGATATTGTTACAATGTCAATTTTTTCTTTTTTATCTCCCACAATTTTATTCCAACCAAATATATCTATAAATGGCGAAATTTCTAATATTTCTGCCCCATTTGAAATAAATAATAAAAATTTTTTCAAAAAAATACTCCTTTCTATAAAAAATAAAGGTTGACTAAATAAAAAAAAAGCCCTACAATAATTTGCATTTGTATTATAACATAAATAAAAAAACTTGATAATTTATCAATATAATTAAGGAGGTAAGAATGGCAACTTTAAATCAAAATTTAACACCACTTTTTACAGTGTTAAAAGATGTGTATGTAAAAAGAAACATAGTTCCTTTTCACGTTCCAGGACATAAACAGGGACAAGGAGTGGACGAAGAATTTTTGGAGTTTATGGGAACCAATCCATTTAAAATAGATGTTACTATATTTAAAATGGTTGATGGACTTCATCATCCAAAAAGTTGTATAAAGGAAGCTCAAGAACTAGCAGCAGATGCTTATGGAGTTAAAAAAAGCTTTTTCGCTGTGAATGGAACATCAGGAGCCATTCAAGCCATGATACTATCAGTTGTAAAATCTGGGGAAAAAATCCTTGTACCAAGAAATGTTCATAAATCAGTTTCTGCTGGTATAATTCTTTCGGGAGCTGTTCCTGTATATATGAATCCAGAAATAGATGACGAACTTGGAATTGCTCATGGAGTAAGACCTTCTACAGTTGAAAAAATGCTTGAACAACATTCAGATATTAAAGCTGTACTTATTATAAATCCTACATATTATGGAGTGGCAACAGATATTCAAAAAATAGCAAATATTGTACATAGTTATGATATTCCTTTAATTGTTGATGAAGCTCATGGTCCACATCTTCATTTTCATGAAGATTTGCCATTATCTGCAGTTGATGCTGGAGCTGATATATGTTGTCAAAGTACACATAAAATTTTAGGGGCTATGACTCAAATGTCACTTCTTCATATAAATTCAAATAGAGTTGATGCAAACAGAGTTCAACAAATACTTAGTCTTTTACATACAACTTCTCCATCTTATCCTTTAATGGCATCACTTGATTGTGCTAGAAGACAGATGGCTATCCATGGAAGAGATCTTTTAACAAGAACAATAGAACTTGCTAACTATTTAAGATCTGAAATAAATAAAATTCCTGGAATTCACTCATTCGGAGCTGAAATTGTTGGAAGAGAAGGAATATTTGCTTTTGATCCTACAAAAATAACTATTTCTGCAAAGGGACTTGGAATTACTGGTTTTGAACTTGAAACAATCTTAACTGATGATTATAATATTCAAATGGAACTTTCTGATTTCTATAATGTTTTAGGGCTTATAACTATTGGAGATACTCCTGACAGTGCTTTAAAACTTATCAATGCATTAAAAGATATAAGTAAAAGATTCTATGATACAAAAGAAATTAAAAAAGTTAAATCTCTTAGAATACCAGCTATACCAGAACCTGTTCTAGTTCCTAGAGAAGCTTTCTACTCAGATACAAATAAAGTTCTTTTTGAAGAGAGTGAAGGTAAAATTTGTGCTGAAATGATTATGGCTTATCCACCTGGTATCCCTATCATTGTTCCTGGAGAAAGAATTAGTAAAGAAGTTATAGATTATATAGATGAATTAAAAGAAACTAAAACTCATCTTCAAGGAATGGAAGATCCTACTCTTGAATATATCAATGTAATTGAAGATGAAGATGCTATGTATATCTATACAGAAAAAATGAAAAATAAAATTTTTGGTGTCCCATTAAATCTTGGAGCAGATAAATCAGGTATTGAATTTGGTGTTGATGTTCTTGTTGAAAATTACCCAGATACATTTGATGAAATGGAAATTATTGAAATTGAAAAACAAAGAGAAGACTTCAATCATCCAAATATGAAATATAAAAATACTATCCTTCATACTTGTGAAAAAGTTGCTAAATCAATTCATGAAGCTATTGAAGATGGATATAGACCAATTACAATCGGTGGTGACCATTCAATTGCTCTAGGTACAATTTCTGGTGTTGCAAAAACTAAAGAAGTTGGAGTTATCTGGATAGATGCTCATGCTGACATGAATACAAATGAAACTACAATTACAGGAAATATTCATGGAATGCCTCTAGCTCTTTTACAAGGAGAAGGAGACGAGGACATGGTAAATTGTTTCTTTGAAGGAGCAAAAATAAAACCTGAAAATGTTGTTATCTTAGGAACAAGAGATATTGATGTTAGAGAAAGAGATGTTATTGAAAAATTAGGAATAAAAGTTTATCACTATGAAGATGTTCTTCGTAAAGGAATAGACAGTGTTCTTGCTGAAATTCATGATTACTTAAAAGTTGATAATATTCATATCAGTTTTGACATAGATTCTATGAACCCAATTTCAGCTCCTGGAGTAAGTACTCCTGTTAAAAATGGATTTGATGAAGATGATATTTACAAAACATTCAAATTCTTATTCAAAAATTACTTTATCACATCTGTTGATATAGTAGAGTTTAACCCTGTTCGTGATAAAAATGAAAAAACTGCTGTTCTTGTAAGAGATTTTACAGAATTTATGTTAAATCCTATTTATTAATAAAAAAATAAATTTTTTATAATAACCATGAGATTATATCTTGTGGTTATTTTCTTTTATACCTTAATTTTGAAAGTCAAAAAAATATGTATATAGAAAAAAATATAAATTTCTAGGAAAAATATATTATATATGATAAAATATTCAGATGTAATGGATTTATTTTTATGTGATCGCAGTTTTTTATATAAGGAGAAAAGATGATGAAGATAGGATTTGACCATAACAAATATCTTGAAGAACAATCAAAATATATTCTTGAAAGAGTAAATAATTTTGATAAACTTTATCTTGAATTTGGAGGAAAATTATTGTATGACCTTCATGCAAAAAGAGTACTACCTGGTTTTGATGAAAATGCAAAAATTAAGTTACTACATAAACTAAAAGAAAATGTAGAAGTTGTTATTTGTGTTTATGCTGGAGATATTGAAAGAAACAAAATCAGAGGAGACTTTGGTATCACTTATGATATGGATGTTTTCAGACTTATTGATGATTTAAGAAGTTATGAACTTGAAGTTAATAGTGTTGTCATCACAAGATTTGATGATCAACCAGCTACTACTGTTTTCATCAATAAACTTGAACGTAGAGGAATTAAAGTATATAAACATAGAGCAACAAAAGGATATCCTACTGATGTTGATACAATAGTAAGTGAAGATGGATATGGAAGAAATCCATATATTGAAACTAAAAAACCTATCGTTGTTATCACTGCTCCAGGACCTGGAAGTGGAAAACTTGCTACTTGTCTTAGCCAATTATACCATGAAGATAAAAGAGGAAAAATTGCAGGATATTCAAAATTTGAAACTTTCCCTGTGTGGAATGTACCTTTAAAACATCCTTTAAATATAGCTTATGAAGCTGCTACTGTTGATTTAAAAGATGTAAATATGATAGATCCTTTCCATCTTGAAGCATATGGTGAAACAGCTGTTAACTATAACAGAGATATTGAGGCATTCCCTGTCTTAAAAAGAATAATTGAAAAAATTACAGGAAAAGAATCTATTTATAAATCTCCAACTGACATGGGAGTTAATAGAGTAGGTTTTGGAATTGTTGATGATGAAATTGTAAGAGAGGCATCTAAACAAGAAATTATTAGAAGAGTCTTAAACTCTGCAAGTGATTATAAAAAAGGATATATTGATAAAGATACTTATCAAAGAGCAAGACTTATTATGGAAGAATTACAATTAAAAGAAACTGACAGGAAAGTTCTTGTTACTGCTAGAAAACGTCTTGAAAATTTAAAAGCAGAAGATCCTAATGAGTCTTATTCAGCTGTTGCAATAGAACTTGAAGATGGAACTATGATTACAGGAAAAGGTTCTGAAACTATGTGTGCTGTTGCTTCTGCTATTCTTAATGCTATTAAATATCATGCAGGAATAGCTGATGAAGTTCATCTTATTGCTCCAGAAATAGCTGAGCCTATAATGAACTTAAAATCTAAAAACTTTGGAAGTAAAAGTGTAACTCTTAACTGTGAAGAAGTTCTTATTGCTTTAAGTATCTGTGCTGTTACAGATGAAAGAGCTAAAAGAGCTATTGACAACCTTTCAAAATTAAGAGGAGTTCAAGCACATTCAACTTCAATTTTAGGTAAAACAGATGATCAACTTGTTAGAAAATTAGGAATGGAAATGACATGTGATTCTGTATTCCCAACTGAAAATCTTTACTATAATGACTAATTTAAAAAGCTCCAGAAATTCTGGAGCTTTTTTACTATAATAATTTGGCTGCTATTTCAGCAAGTTGAGAACGTTCTCCTCTTACAAGAGTAATATGTCCTGCTATTTTTTCATCTTTTAATTTGTCTGCCATATAAGTAAGACCATTTGTATTAGCATCAAGGTAAGCACTATCTATTTGATACGGGTCACCTGTGAAAACAATTTTTGTATTTTCACCAACCCTTGTAATTATTGTTTTTATTTCTAAAGGAGTCAAGTTTTGAGCCTCATCAATTACTATAAAAGCATTTGGCATACTTCTTCCCCTTATATAAGTCAGAGCTTCTACTTTTAAAAGTCCCATACTTTCAAGACCTGTTATAACTTTTTCACCAGCCTTATCCCCTTTAACATCACTTAAAAATTCTATATTATCAAATATAGGTTGCATCCATGGTCTTAATTTATCTTTCTCATTTCCAGGAAGAAATCCTAAATCTTTACCCATAGGAATTATTGGTCTAGCTATATAAAGTTTTGAATATTTTTTTCTTTCCACAACCTGCTCAAGACCTGCTGCTATTGCAAGAAGTGTTTTACCTGTTCCAGCTTTTCCCACAAGAGAGACTGCTTTAATGTTATCATCCATTAAAAGTTCCATAGCAAATCTTTGCTCTTGATTTCTTGCTCTTGCTCCCCAAGCATTTATATCTCCATTAAGGAATTTTTTTACCTTATCTCCTATTACTCTTCCTGCTGTTTCCTCTTGCCCACATTTAAAAATAAAAAAGAAATTTGGAGTAGGTTCAAACTCTATGTTTAACTCTTTTATATCAATTTTTCCATTTTTATTAAATTTATCAAAATTTTCTTTAGAAATTTCTAACTCTATATATCCTTTATCAAGGTCATCATAAACAACTTTATCTGTTGAATAATCTTCCACCTCAACACCTACTGCATCTGCCTTTATTCTTAAGTTTATATCTTTTGTAACAAAGATTACCTTTCTATCTGGCTCTCTTTTTTTCACTCCCATAACAACAGCAATTATATGATTATCAATTACTTCTTTTTTTAGTCCCTCTGGTAAAAGTGAAAGATCACCTATTTTTTCAACCTTAAAGAATATATCATTGGGAAGTTCTATTCCTTCAGATATATTTCCCTTTTTTCTAATTTCTTCAAGAACTCTTGAAACCATTCTAGCATGAATAGCTGTATTTGGTTTTTGTTTCAACTTATCAATTTCTTCTATAACTTCAATAGGAAGATAAATATCATTACCTCTAAAGTTATAAATAGAATAAGGGTCATGAATAAGAACATTAGTATCCAGTACAAATATTTTTCTCATATAGTCCACCTCTTTCTTGTTTGACTTCTCCTGATATAATATTATTCTAAATAAAAATGTTTTTTCCTTTTTATTCTTAATTTTCTTCTAATTTTTAGAATTTTGTATTTTTTTTAAAGTTCCCTTAATAGCCTCTTGAATATTTTTATAATTTTTTATTTCTTCTTTATCTATAAGCTTATCTATATCTTTTTTATTGTATCCAAGCCCCTCAAGAGCCATTATAAGCTCATCTTCAACACTTGTATAAATAATATCATCTGTTTTCTCCATAGATATAATATCAAGTCTTTTCAACTTATCTTTTAAATCTAATATTATCTGTTGTGCTTTTTTCTCTCCAAGTTTAGGAACTTTCTTTAATGTTAAAAAATCTTCTTGTAATACAAGTCCTCTTATCATTTCAACATCAAAAGTTGACATGATAGCAAGAGCTAAAGAAACACCTATCCCTTTTACACTTAAAAGCATTTCAAAAAGATTTCTTTCTTTTGCATCTAAAAAGCCAACTAATTTATAGTCATCTTCCTTTATGTGATTATAAATAAATAATCTTTTAATCTCTCCTTCCTCCACTAAATCATAAGTCTTTAATGAAATATATATTTTATAACCAACACCATTTATATCAAGAGCTAAATATTCTGGCTTTTTATAAGCCACCTCTCCTTTTAAATATTCAAACATTAATCTCTCCTTCTATTTTTTCAAATATTTTTTAAGATATTTTCCTGTATAACTTTTTCTCACTTTAGAAATTTCTTCAGGAGTTCCTGAGGCAACTACTGTTCCCCCTCTATCTCCACCTTCTGGACCAATATCTATAATATAGTCAGCAGTTTTTATAACATCTAAATTATGTTCTATTATAACTACACTATTTCCTTTATCAACTAATTTTTGCAGTACTTCCATTAATTTTTTTACATCTTCAAAGTGAAGTCCTGTTGTAGGTTCATCTAAAATATATACAGTTTTTCCCTTTGATGATTTAGAAAGTTCTGATGCTAATTTTATTCTTTGAGCTTCTCCCCCTGAAAGTGTTGTTGCTGGTTGTCCTAACTTTATATAACCAAGTCCAACATCTTTTAATACTTTTATTTTTTTCTCAAGAGATGGTACTGCAGAGAAAAATTCGTATGCTTGATCAATACTCATATTTAAAACATCAGATATTGTTTTTCCTTTATAAAAAACTTCAAGAGTTTCTTTATTATACCTTTTCCCTCTACACACATCACATTCAACATATACATCTGGAAGAAAATTCATTTCTATTTTTACAATTCCAGCTCCTTGACAAGCTTCACATCTTCCACCTTTCACATTAAAAGAAAATCTTCCCTTTGAAAATCCTTTCAGTTTAGCATCTTTAGTTTGAGCAAAAATATCCCTAATATCATCAAATATTTTTGTATAAGTTGCTGGATTTGAACGTGGAGTTCTTCCAATAGGAGTTTGATCTATATCAATAACTTTTTCTATATTTTCAAGTCCCTTTATAGATTTGTATTCTAATGGATAAAGTTTTCCCTTATTAAGTTCATTAAATAAAATTGGGAATAAAGTTTGATTTATTAAAGTTGATTTTCCACTTCCACTTACCCCTGTTACAACTGTAAGAACACCTAATGGTATTTTAACATCTATATTTTTAAGATTATTTCCTTTAGCACCTATAAGTTCAATAAATTTTTCACTTGTTCTTCTCTCTTTTGGTATATCAATTTTTATTTTTCCATTTAAATATCTTCCAGTAATAGAATTTTTATTCTTTTTTATCTCCTCTGGTGTCCCATAAGCTACTAAATTTCCACCAAACTCTCCAGCCCCTGGTCCAAGATCAAAAATATAGTCAGCTTGATTCATAGTATCCTCATCATGCTCTACTACAATCAAAGTATTTCCCAAATCTCTAAGTCTGTTTAAAGTTGAAAGTAATTTATCATTATCTCTTTGATGAAGTCCTATACTTGGTTCATCAAGAACATAAAGGACTCCTGTAAGCCCCGAACCTATTTGAGTAGCAAGTCTTATTCTTTGTGATTCTCCCCCTGAAAGTGTTTTTGTTGGACGAAAAAGTGATAAATAGTCAAGCCCAACATTTATCATAAAATTAAGTCTTTCTCTTATCTCTTTTAAAATTTCTTTTGCTATTTTTTCCTGTTTAGGTGTAAGAACTAAATTATTAAAAAATTCTAAAGATTCTTTTATGCTCATAAGACATAAATCTATTATATTTTTCTCATTTATTGTAACTGCAAGAACTTCATCTTTCAGTCTTTTTCCATGACAAATCTTACATTCTTTTTCTATCATAAATCTATTTTCTATTTCTTCTTTTGCTGATTCTGAAAAAGTTTCATAGTATCTTCTTTCCATATTTTTCACTATTCCCTTAAACTCTCTCATTCCATGAAAAGAAAAATCTTTTGATTCAAAATCAAACCTAAACTTTTTATCAGTTCCATGAAGAATTATATCAATCTGTTCCTTTGGAATATCTTCAATAGGAATTGTATAATCTATATCAAACTCCTTACACATAGCAAGAAACATATCCCAAGTCCAACCTTTTCTTGATGAAGCACCTGGCACATAAATTCCACCATCTTCTATGGAAAGTGTTTTATCTACTATTAATTTATTTTCATCTACTTCTAATTTTTGTCCTATCCCTTTACATTCAGGGCAAGCCCCATATGGAGCATTAAATGAAAAAAGTCTAGGTGTTAATTCTGGTATACTTATATCTTCATGATTAGGACAAGCATAATTTTCACTATAATTATAATCTGTTCCATCTATATTTATAATTATTTTCCCTTCAGATACTTCCATTCCAGCTTCAATAGATTGAGTTAATCTTGATACAAATTCACTATCATTCTTTTTCAAAATCAATCTATCAATTACAACTTCAATATTGTGTTTTTTATTTTTATCAAGTTCTATTTCATCTTCTAAATAAAGTATCTCTCCATTTACTCTTGCTCTTACAAAACCTTTTTTCACAAGATTAAGAAAAAGATTTTTATGAGTTCCTTTTTTTTCTCTTACAACTGGAGCTAGTACTATCATTTTTTCTTTATCTTCAAATTTTTCTATTATATTTTCTACTATTTCTTCTATACTTTTCTTATCTACAACAGTTCCACAAATAGGACAATGAGCAGTTCCTATATGAGCAAATAAAAGTCTCATATAATCATAAATTTCTGTTACTGTTCCAACTGTTGAACGTGGATTTTTATTTGTTGTTTTCTGTTCAATAGAAATTGCTGGAGAAAGTCCTTCTATTGAATCCACTTCTGGTTTTTTCATTTGTCCTATAAATTGTCTTGCATATGCAGAGAGACTTTCCACATATCTTCTTTGCCCTTCAGAATAAATTGTGTCAAAAGCAAGAGAAGATTTCCCACTTCCACTTACCCCTGTTACTACCACAAACTTATTTTTAGGAATTTCTATGTCTATATTTTTTAAGTTATGTTCTCTTGCACCTTTTATAGTTATCTTATCAAGCATTTATTATCATCACCTCTTCTATGCTTTTTCATCTACTAAAATTGTATCATATTATAATCTTTTTATCTATAAAAATAGATACCTTTATTACAGATTATTGATTTTTATTTTTTATTGGATTATAATAATAAAATAATTATAATAATTTACCACAGGAGAAAATTTATGAGAATTTTAGGTATAGACCCAGGAACTGCTATTGTAGGATTTTCTATAATAGAATACATTGATAAAAAAATTAATCTTATTGATTATGGTTGTATTTATACAGCAAAAGAACTTTCTATGGAAGATAGATTACTTCAAATTTTTAATGGTATAGAAGATATTATTAAAAAATATTCTCCAGATCATATGGCTATAGAAGAACTTTTTTATTTTAAAAATAATAAAACTGTTATTTCTGTTGGAGAAGCTAGAGGAGTTATTCTTCTTGCTGGTAAAAAAAATGGACTTTCAATTCAAGGTTATACACCTTTACAAGTTAAAATTGGAATTACTGGATATGGAAAAGCTGATAAAAAACAAGTTCAGCTTATGGTAAAAACTATTCTTAAAATGCAAGAAATTCCAAAACCAGATGATGCTGCTGATGCTATTGCTATTGCTATTACTCATGTTAATTCTCTTACTAATTTACAATATAATTTAGGCTCTTCTGTAAGTATCGCTGCTGAAAATTTAACAAAAACAAAATTATCAGCTGCTGAATTTAAAGAATTATTTCTAAAAAAATAGTCATTATTTATTATTTTCTTTTTTAATTAATTTTTTTATATTTTTTATTTACCTGCAAAAAATTTTAATTACTTCTACTTTTTTATTTTTATCTATAACTATATATTTTATAAAGATATCGTATGAAAGCAACTAAAAAAATAGTAAAAAAATTTTTCTAATACTAGCAATTTTATAGAAAAATATGGTATAAATAAAGATGTGGGTTTGTTTTTTATTTAAAACTTCATATGGGTTAGGCAAAAAACTATTTTTCTATGAAATTTTGTATGGGCAAAAAGATTATATTTTTACGGAATTGTGTGAGGGAGATATATCTATATTAATAACAATATTCTATTATTGTTATATATTACAAAAAGGAGAATGAAGATTTTATGAAAAAAAGAGAATTTGCAGAATTATTTATGGTTAAAGCTAACTTAAGAAGTAAAGAAGAGGCTAAAAGACAAGTTGAGCTTTTCATTGAAACTATGAAAGAAGCTCTAACACAAGATGACCTTCTAATTTTTAGAGGACTTGGAACTTTTGAAAGAAGAGAAACTAAAAGAAAAGAAGGAAGAAACCCTAGAACTGGAGAGGCTATAAAAATTACTCCTAAAAAATATATTAAATTTAAAGTTGGTAAAGATTTAGAAGACAGAATCAATAAACCTACAAAGAAAGGGAAAAAATAATATATTAAAAGATTAAAAACGGAATAAAAGCCTACAAGTAAAAGGGATGAATGGGAAAAACTTTGACATTTTTCTATTCATCTCTTTTCTTTTAGTCTATAATTTATAAAAAAGATACGGTCTCTAAAGAGACCGTACCAAAATTATCTATTTAATTGTCTTTTAAATTATTAGAATCCTTTGATTAATTCAGGATTAATTGTTTCAAATGTTCCAGTGAAGAATCTAAGAACTTTTGGTTCGTAAACCCATTTTAATCCACTGATGTCTTTTCTTCTCTTATAAAGTTCAATAACAGCGTCTGCTACGAAATCCATATGAGCATAAGTATAAACTCTTCTAGGAATTGTTAATCTGATAGTTTCTAGTTTTGGATAGTGGTTTTTACCAGTTACAACGTCTCTTCCTGCAGAGATTATTCCTCTTTCCATTGTTCTTACACCAGAAAATTCATATAAAGCTGCAGCAAGTGCTTGAGCTGGGAATTCATCTTGAGTTAAGTGATCTAGGAATGCTCTTGCATCTACGAATATTGCGTGTCCTCCATAAGGTTTAACCATTGGAACACCTGCAGCATCTAGTTTTTCTCCAAGGTATCTAACTTGGTTAACTCTGTAGCTAATATAAGGGAATTGAACTGATTCAGTAATTCCAATTGCCATAGCTTCCATATCTCTTCCTGCTAATCCACCATAAGAAGGCATTCCTTCAAATTGTACAACCATTCCAGTTGCTCTTACATATAAGTCATGGTCATTCATACATAAAAATCCACCAATATTAGTTAGACAGTCTTTTTTACCAGACATTGTACATCCATCACCATAAGAGAACATTTCATGAACTATTTCTTTTACAGTTTTATCTGCATATCCTTCTTCTCTTTCTTTTATAAAGTAAGCATTTTCAACACATCTAGTAGCATCAAACATTACTTTTATTCCATGTTTGTGAGCTAATTCAGAAACAGCTTTTATGTTAGCCATAGAAACTGGTTGTCCTCCAGCTAAGTTAACTGTAACTGCTAAACAAATATAAGGTATTTTTTCTCCTCCAACTTCATCTATTAAAGCTTGGAATTTTTTAAGATCAACGTTTCCTTTAAATGGAAGTATTGCTGAAGGATCATGAGCTTCATCTATAATAACATCTCTAAATGTTGCTCCATTTCTTTCTTGATGGAATCTAGTAGTTGTGAAATACATATTTCCTGGTACATAGTCACCTGGTTTTATTGTTAATGAAGATAAAATGTTTTCAGCTCCTCTTCCTTGGTGAGTAGGAACTATATATTTAAATCCAAAATATTCTCTTACAACTTCTTGAAGATGATAGAAGTTTCTACTTCCTGCATAAGCTTCGTCTCCAATCATTAATCCTGCCCATTGTTTGTCACTCATTGCATTTGTTCCAGAGTCAGTTAATAAGTCAATGTAACAATCTTCAGATTTTACTAAGAAAGTATTGTATCCAGCTTCTTTTATAGCTTTTTTTCTTCCTTCTTTGTCTAAATTCCCCATGTTTTCTACCATTTTGATTTTAAAAGGTTCAGGTGCAAATCCTCTTCTTTCCATTTACTTATCCTCCTTGAATTTTTAAATATATAGTGCATTTTCATGCTTTTGTAGTAACTAAATTAAAAATAAATCCAACAATAAATAAACATTAAAACTTTATTTTATTTAAACGATGTGCCATACTCCTATTTCTTCTCTTTATTCATCCAATTCATTTCATAATCTTTTAATGCATGAATAGCTTGATTAGATAAAGGTATGATTGCCATCATGTTAAATACTGTCATAAGTCCAACTCCCAAATCTCCTAATTCCCATACAAATGTATATTGAGCTAGACCACCTGCAAATAGCATACATAAACAAACTGCTTGATAAATCTTTTGTGCTTTTATTGAATCACCAAACACATAAGCAACATTACATCTTGCATAGAACATTATTCCTAAGAAAGTTGAGAAACTAAATAAGAATAATATTACTGCTATAAATACAACTCCTATATCACCTATATGATATTTCATCGCTGCTTGTAATAAGTCCATTCCTTGTAATCCATTTATAACTTCTTTAGGAGCAAGTAACATTATAAATGCTGAACAACTACAAATAAGAAGTGTATCTATAAATACTCCTAAAGCTTGGATTAAACCTTGTTTTACAGGATGATCCACATCTGCTGCTGCTGCTGCACATGGTGCTGATCCTGATCCAGCTTCATTAGAGAATAATCCTCTTTTTACTCCATTCATTAATACTGCTCCAAACCCTCCTGCAACAGCTTGTCTAAATCCTAAAGCTTGTCCAAATATTTCTCTAAACATTTCAGGAACATATCCTATATTTTTAACTATTATAAATATTGTTACACCTATATATAAAACTCCCATTATTGGAACCATTTTATCTAATACTCTAACTGTTCCACCTTTCATAAAAACAATTAATCCTGATAAAATAACTAATCCTATAGTTGTATAAAGTGCTGGTATTCCAAAAGCATTTGTAAAAGATTGACTAACAGAATTAGCTATAACTTGGCTTATTCCACACCAACAAAGTAATCCTGATAAAGCAAATAACACACCTAATAATCTAAATCTTGCTCCTCTTGCATATTTTTTCTTATTATCTGCAGAAATATATTTTACATCTCCATATACACCTGGATAAGAATCTTTATCATCTGAAACAGTGATTAATCTCATTCTTTCCATAAAATATGCAGGTCCTCCTCTATATCCACCATACAAAGGATCATGTTCTTTATATAGTTGAGCCAAAGTTGCCTCTATAAATCCTGAAGCAGAACCAACAAGAGCCACAAGCCACATCCAAAATATTGCCCCTGCTCCTCCAAAAGATATAGCAGCAACAACTCCTGCAAGGTTACCCATTCCAACTCTTGATGCAGTTGCTATCAAAAGAGCTTGTAAACCAGAAATTGATTCTTTGTCATCTGATTTCTTTGGTTCTAAAACAACCTTTAGCATCTCAGGAAATAATCTAAATGGTAAAAATCTTGTTCTAACTGTAAAGTATATTCCTGCTGGAATTAAAAGTACAACTAATATACTAAGCCCTATTTGTACTTCACCAATATTTAAGACAATTAAATCTCCCCACAATAAACCATTTATTGCACCAACTAATGCCTTTAGTGGATTTAACAAACTACTAATCATCGCCCACACTCCTTTGTTTTAAAATTTTCTCCAAATTTTGAACTTCAATGATGCCACAATATTTTTCAATATTCTACTGCTATCTATTTTAATGCTCTATATCAAAAATATCATCATTTTCATTTTAAAGTAAAAGTTATGGTGATTAAAGAATGATATTTTGCATTAATAAAATTCATTGTGTATAACGATGATGTATTTATTTTCCAAAAGTTCTGTTCGTTATAAATATTTTTAGTACTATTTCTATATAATTATCTCTCATTATGTGCTTTGAGTATACTCTATTTAATTTCACTTGTCAAATATATTTTATAGCCATATTTGTACTATTTATGAAAAAAAATATTTTTTTTTAGTATTTATTTCATAAAAAATAAGTACTTTTTTTTATTTTTATAATTTTATCATTCTTCTTTTTTATTTTTTCATTGTATTTTAAGGCTTTATATTTTTGTTCTAAAAAAGTATAAAAT
>JAHHTB010000169.1 GCA_020024855.1 Fusobacterium sp. | reverse complement strand
AAAGAAATTGAAAAACTAGAAATTAGACAAATGTTAAAAATTATTGGAGATAACCTAATATAAGGAGAAATAAAAATGAAAAGAAATACAAATATTGATAATAGACAAATAGAAGAAGTAAAAGAAAACAATGAAGAAAAAGAGTTTACTAAAAAAGGAATTGACAAATCTAAAAATGATGAAAGTATTGAATGGTTTGCTTGTGATTTAAAAACTACTTTTACAAGTAGTTATTTACACGAACTTGAACCAAATAGAGATGCAAATCTTAATTTATACAAAGAACTTTCTAAATTCTCTAATTCAATTATTCCACTTTTACTAAAAAGTATAAGACTTAATTATAAAACTATGCCTATTATTTATGGAATAATTATAACGTCAAGATTTTCAGCAATAACTACTAGTAATTTGTTAACTATTGAAGTAAGTGGACCAGGAACAGGAAAAACTGTCACTCTAGCTAATTTAGGAAAATTTCCTTTAATTTCAAAAGAACCATCAAATGCAGTATTAATTGGAGACCAAAGAAAATCTAATGATTCTCAGGCTTTAATAAAACAACCTATTCTACAAATAGATGAAGCAGGAAATATTCCATTTAATCTCGAATTAATTGGAATAATAAAATCAATCACATCACAATCAAGCTACTCTTGTAATGGAAAAGACTTTACTCCATTAAAACTTTCTTTGGTATTTACTGGAAATCCAGATGAAAAGTATTTTAATACTGGAGAAGATACTTTAAATGTCGAATTATGCACTAAGGATTTAAAAGCTTTTTCTCGTTCTTTAGTTGAAAATTTTGATCCTGCTTTAATACATAGAACTATCATTATACCAGGATTTTTATTACCTGCACTTAAGGATGATTATATCATTAAAACTGAAAATGAAATTCCAAATATCAAACTAAAGACAAATACTGCTACAGAATTTAAAATATTTGAAAAAATGGTTCTAAATGTTAATGCATTATGGAAAACATTCCTTGAATTACGTTCTGAAAATACTTTTTTTCTTTCTGAAGAAATAAAAAAACAACTTAAAGATACAAGTAGACGTAGTATTGAAGTAACTGAAAAATTATATTCTTCATTTAAAAGAATATATGATCCTAATAATCTATATTGTAAAGAAAGAGATTTAGGGTTACAAGAATTAGCTGTGACCTTTAGAAATTATGCAAGTGGTTACTATAAATCATTAAACAAAGGATACATTAGATACTTGTTACTAGATATTGCAAAAATGATTATTGAAAAACAAGAAATAGAAGAAGCATATGTCTATGAACATAGAATTCTTTTAAAACCTGTTGAAGAAAATAAATTTTATAAGATTGCTTTAGATATAGAAGGACAAAATGAAAATAAAAAAGAATTTGATTTCTATAATTCTTGTCCTAATAATATTAAGGATTTTTTATTAAAAGTAGATAACATTGAATATGGAGGAAATGTTTTAGTTCAAGATTATATCCAACCATATTCTGACCATAAGATGTTACTTTTAGATATAGATCCTTTAAAAAAAGAGATAAAGGAATTAAAGAAAGCTCTTCAAAAAAATAAATTAGAATATGAAAATTTTAAAAAACAAATTTTAGAAGGGGTAACAGAATTAATACAACAAATCAACTATAATTCTCAATATATGCTTAATTATAATGAAATAAATCTAATTGGAGAATGTGTATTTGAAAAATTTTCTGTTAAAAATTCAAAAGAAAAAGAATACAAAGAAAAATTAAACGAATACTTTCCTTATTTGAATACAGAAAATATAAAATCATACGATATCTCTCTAGAGAAAGGACTAAAGATTTTAAACTTTCATTCTCTTAAATTTTAAAATTACAATAATTATATATCATTCTATGATAACTACGTTAATAAAATAGGAGGAATTACTATGATTATAAGGAACGATAAACTTAACTACATACAAAAACAAATAAATGCAAGAAGAGTTTTAGATTTGTTAAATGCTATGACAGGAGGAAATGATAAGTATGAAAAAAAGAACCGTGATTTACATAAGAGAATCGACAAACTTTCAAGATCCTGAGAGTCAATATCAAGAATGTTTGGCTTTCTGTGAAAAAAATGATTTTGAAGTTATCAAAAAATATCAAGATATAGCTTCTGGGAAGAGTAATACTCGGAAAGAGTTTCTTCAAATGCAACAGGATATGGAAGATGACTTATTTGATGTTGTGATACTATGGGAGTTATCTCGTAGTACCAGAGACTTCATTACATACAAGCTTATGATTCAAAGAATGTTTGAACTTAATATCGAACTTTATTCTCTACAAGAGGGAAAACTAACAGAAGATAATATTGATAATGAATTTTCAAATGATATAAGAGCCTTAGTAAATTCACATGAAAGAAAAAGAGTAAGCAGAAGAGTTAAATTTCGTAAACAGTATACAAAATCTCAAGGTATTTGGACAGGTGGAGTTGCACCATTAGGATATAAACTTATTAATTCAAAGTTAGTAATTGATGATAAAGAAGCTCCAAAAGTTAAAGAAATTTTTCAGTTATACATTGAAGGAAACAGTTATACTGCTATTGCTAAAAAATTTGGTTTTCAAGATTCTAAAAAGATTGTGAGAATGTTAGCAAATCCTATCTATATTGGAAAATTAAAACAAAACGAGACGGAGATGATAAATGATAAAAGAGTTTATCATTCAGATTATAAAACTGTTCAGGGAAAACATGAACCTATTATATCAGAAGAAATCTTTAACTTATGTGCTATTATTAGAAAATCTAATCCAAAAACTCCATATAGTAAAAATAACTTTATTTTAAAAAATGTAATAGACTATAATGGGCAAAGAATGTATCCGTATATTAAGAGCAATCAAAAATCATACTATAGTGGAAGAAATGGAAATTCTTATATTTCTACCGAATATTTAGAAAAAACAGTAATAAAGGAACTGACAGAAGAAATAAATAAGTTTACCATTTTAGATGATATAAATACTCAGCATGAAAATATATTGAATAGGAAAGTTTTTTACTCTGCTGAATTAAGTAAACTTAAAAATAAGGAAGAAAAACTTCTTCGTTTGTACTTAAATGATAATATATCAGAAGAAAAATTTAATGCTCTCATAGATGAAATTAAATCTTCAATGAAAAATTATGAAAAACATTTAGAAGAGTTATCAGTTCTAGAAAAGCAACAAATAAATGCTAAAAACAATTGTCAGCTTTTACAAGAATACTTGATTCATCTACAAAATACTTCTGATAGAGAATCACTAAAAAAACTTCTTAATGCTATTATCTTTGAAATAAGGCTTATAAATGATTTCAGAGTAATTGTTGTTACAAACTTATTCTAAGAAAGGAAATAAATATGATTCTATATGAAAAACTAAAAAAACAATACAATAAAAAAGAAATTCGTTATATTTTTCCTACTATGACTGCAAGGGATATAAATTACAATCGTAAAAAAGTCCAAGTTCATATTTTAGCAAAATATATCGATTTCAAGGAAATAGGATATTCTTCTGCTGATTTGGCAAAGGATTATCCTGAACTAAAAACAAAATACCAAGAATTTGAAATGGTTTATAAAATCTTCTCAATGAAAAAAAATATAAATGAACTCAAGGAAGAACTAGGATTGACTGATGTCTTTGATTACTACTTGAAAAAAGGAATTAACTTCAATTCTGAAAGTCCAAACTTCTATAAAATTATAGACATTTTCAAAATACCAGTTGATTATAAAAAATTTCAAATAGACACTTACTCAAACCATATTGAATTATTTGGAGATAAAGAAGATTTGATTAATTTCAAAGAAAAATATGGAATTGACCACCCTGTTCTATTAGAACCAATAAAAAATAAATGGCATTTGGCCTTTGATGGATTCTTAGCAGAATACATCAAAAGGAGAATAAAAAAAATACCGAGATAGCCCCGGTATTTTTTGATTTTTTATTATTAAATAAAACTAATATTTTATATATTTTAAATAAAAATCGTTTATTTTGATTCCTTGTAGACACATCTTCCATCAGCCTGATGTAAAGGTGTCATAGTGATTTCAGTTAATTGAACATTATGA
>JAHHTB010000168.1 GCA_020024855.1 Fusobacterium sp. | reverse complement strand
AGCCTATGGCGCTGGTAGTTTCGGACACGGGTTCGATTCCCGTCATCTCCACCATCATTAGCCATATCCATATTTGGAAATAGTCTAATATGTATAGTTACTGATGTTTTAGCAACAATAATTTTTTTAACAAATGTTTGAATAATAAGTTGAACAAGTGAATCATCTTTTGACTCTAGGTTTTTACCTAACTCAATAAGATGATTTTTTATTTGCTCTTTTTCCATTATTTCTGGTCTAACATTATATTCTAATTTTTCTCTCTTTAAATTTAATATTTGCATATCTATCTCCTCTTTCTTTGTCTTATATTCATAATCTGAAATTATTCCATCTAATGAATAATCTAATAATTTACTTAATTTATCTTGAAGTTTAAGTATAACTTTTTCTATTCTCTCTATTTCTTTATCAGATTTATTAAAATTATTAGTTAGATAGTTGGAGACTTTCTCTGTTACTATATCTATTTGAGGACTAGAAAATATATTTTCCTTCAATATTGAAATAACAAGTCCTTCTAATAGTTCTTTTCTCATAGGTGTATTTTTACAATCATTTACTTTATCTTTTCTATTTCTGCATAAATAACCATAAGAAACAGTATTATTCCTATTTTTACTTCTATATCCCCCAGAATAAGTTCCTCCACACTCCCCACATTCACATAAACCAGTTAATAAATATGTACTTAGAGCTGTAGACCTTGAATTTGTCTTTCTAGTTTGACATTTTAATTTAATTTGCACTCTTTCGAAATTTTCTTTAGATATAATAGCGGGAATTCCATTTTCTATTCTGATTTCTTTCCCTGTTAGTCTTCCTTTTTTATCTTTTTTTCCAAATATAAAACTACCTGTATATTTCTCATTACATAAGGTATCTCTTATACTAATTTTTCTAAAAGGTTTTCCTAATTTATTTTTTAAACCAAGAGAATTTAATTCATCAGCTATATTAGCATATCCTCTTCCTTCTAAATACATTTTAAATATTAATTTTACAGCTTTTGCTTCCTCTTCATTAATTATATAAGTTTTTTCAGGAGTTAAGTTATAACCAAGTGGTGGTATTCCTCCATTGTGTATACATTTTAAGGCATTTTCTTTTTGTCCTTTTCTTACTTCTCTAGCTAAATTAAGCGAATAATACTCATTCATTCCTGTAAGTACTGACTTTAAAATAACTGCTTCTGGTGAATCATTTAATTGTTCTAATACAGAGATAAGTTTAACTTCATTTTCATTTAACTGTTTCTCATAAATAGCATGGTCATATCTATTGCGAGCAAATCTATCAAATTTATGGACTATTACGTAGCTAAATTCTCTCTTTTTCGAGTCTTCTATCATCTGTAAAAATTCTTCTCTATCATCTATAGAAGTTCCAGATATAGCTTCATCTACATATATTTTAATTAAGGTATAGCTTTCTTTTTTGCAATATTCTTCTATTGCTCTCACTTGAGCATCTATACTTTCTGTTCTTTGATTATCTGAACTAAATCTACAATAGGCTACTACTTTTTTCATATTTTTCCCTCCATAATTTTTACAATTTCACTATTTAAAGTTTGAGAGAGGAAACATTTCCTCTCTCACTACAACTATTTAAATTCCAAATAACTCTTTAACTAATTGAGATATTAGAATATTACTATCAACTTCTTCCTTATGAATGTTGATATATACCTCTTTTTTATTTCTTTTATTACTTTTATTACTATATACTTTATATTCCATAATTTTACTCCTTTCTATAATGATTTACATACTATATTATATAATTAAGATTTTTTTAAATATGTTGCAAAATTTAAAAGTTTTATTTCTGACTTTTCAAAACAAAAATCTTCTAAATTTATAGTTGTTATATTCTTATTAAAAATTTCTTGTACTTGAAATAAAAGACCTTTTTCAAAGTATTTAGGTATTCCTCTAAAATAAATCCCTTCTTCTCCTTTTGCCATTTTTGCAAGAACTAATTTATTGAACTCTTCATCGGTTTTATGATATGAATTATATTGTTCTTTGAGATTATCTAAATAAATTCTTTTATCTGGTAAATATTCTCCACTTTCTTGAATAAGTAAAATATCATTTTTCTGAATATCTTTTATAGATAAAATATTTGAATTAGGATTATTATAAAAATAATCTATCTCTAATCTGTTATTCTTACATCCAAAACCAGTTAAGGCTATTTTATGAAATAACTTTTGATCTAATAATTTAATAATCAATCTATCCTCTTTATCAAAAGCTACATACTCTACTTCATCAATATTATATCCAGTTAAATATAATATTAATTTAACAGAATTTTTATTAAAAGGATTATGATATTCTCCTATTAATAGTTTTCTAAAATATTTTAAGAACTCTATCCATCCTTTTAAAAACCAAGTTGGAATCTTTGATTCTTTTAAATGAAATAAACATTTAAGATAAAATATGATAGAATTATAAAATTTTGTTTCTCTCTCTGAAAACTCTCCTTTAAAATCATTTAGTATAAATTCGACCTGAGTTTCTCTAATATTCTTTAACATATTTTCTAATTCAACAATAGGAATAATTAAATCATCTTCATTTATATACTTTATATCTCCTAAAAGAGAATAATAATGGGGTAAAACAATAGGAATTCTATCAAAAAATGCTCTGTCGTTAAATTCTCTTGGTAAATCTTCAAGTAATTTTTTAGATGTTATATCAGTAAATTTATTAAAATTGGAATAATTATTTCCTATAAAAATGAAAGAAGTTTGAGTAGAAGCTAAAATACTATTCCCTTTTAAAAATTCTCCGCTTTCCATACAATCCTTTAATAATCCTATTATATCTCCATTTACTTTAGGATCATTCATCATCTCTTCAAAGATTATTGTATCTTTTTCTAATAAACACTCTTTATCATTTCCTTGATTATTTTCGTTTTTCCTAGCATCTCCTCGTAAATTAGATAAAGTAATATTGCCAGAAATTTTATTACATAATTCCTTAAAGAATAGAGAGTATAAAGCACTTTTTCCAGTGCCTTGTTCTCCTATTAAAAATGCTCCAGTATTAGAAGAAACTAATAATATAATTTTTAAAAGATGTATTACTAAACTTATCACTGGATTTTTCATAGAAATACCTGTACTATTTAAGATATCAACATGAGTAATTCCACTACAAGCTTTTTCAAATTTTGTTGTGCTTACTTCTTGAGAAACTTTAATATCCTTTTTTATATCTATTGCTCTACTTGTTTCTTTTGCTGAAATTATTTTTATAATTTTCTCTTTAACTTCTATATCTATTTTAGACTTTCCTCTAGCCATTTTATAGCATCCTCATATTTTTTAAAAAATAAAAATCATCTATATTTAATGGTTGGTTTTTTAAATAATAAATATTTCCATTATCATTTAATAAATTGTCTAATCGTACCTCTATACAGGGACTTTTATACTCTAAACACTCAAAATTTAAAATTATATAATATTTATTAATTTCATCATAGAATATATCATTTAAACTAATATTTCCTATATAATTAAAATCTGTAATAGCTCTTAAGGAATTAAAAAATATTTGAGTTTCATCATAATTAGTTGGTAATTTTTGCTTAATATATGGTAATGTTGGAATATAAATAGAAATTTTCCAATTTACTACATTTAAGTTAAATGGAATATAATTTCCAAAATCATATAGCATAGGTAAATTAATTATTTTCCATATTCCTTTACAAGTAACAGGGAAAAGAAATTGACTATTATCAAAACATAAAATAATTATCAAGTCTTCATTTATTTCATGAAAACTTACATTACAAAATTTTAAAATAGTAATTATATTTTCCTTAAAAGAAAAATTTAATACAGGAAACGTTTCTAAAGAATAATTAAAAAATAAATTTTGAAAAAAAGTTTGAAGATAACAAAATAACATTGTTTTTGAGTTTCTCATAATTTTCTCCTATAAAATAATTTTTTCCTAAGTACTTTGGAAGTATGAAGGAAGTATAGCAATTTTTTTTTAATAAAGCAAATTAAGAAAAATTAAGATATGGAAAAAATATGAAAAAAATAAAATGTATTTATGAGAAATTGAAATAAGATAATAT
>JAHHTB010000167.1 GCA_020024855.1 Fusobacterium sp. | reverse complement strand
ATTTATTTCTTTCTCAATTTCTATAGTATTTTTCTTTTCTTTTTTCACCTTTTCAATTATTTTTACCTTTTCTACAATTTTGTTTTGAATTTCTATAGAAACTTTAGGAATAATTATTTTACCTATATAATTTTTATCAAAATGCATTGTTCTAATTGCTGAAGAATAAATAAATTTGTATGTATACCAATTTATAAAATTTGAATTCAGTAACGCTAATAAAAATCTAGGATTATATTCTTCAGATATTACTATTATATTTTGAATTGTATCCAAACCAATAATTTTTCCTTTTTCATCATAAAAAGATGATAGTTTAATATGTGGTATAGGATTTTGAACGTGTGCAACTAAATCTTGAGCTATAATTTTAGGTTGTATCATAAATTCAAGTTTTGTTTTATTTCCACTAATATCTTCATCATTTAGAAAACCTTTTATCCCTACCTGTTGATATCTTTGGCATTGTTTTCCACCAATTACTTCAATAGTTCCTTCATCTTTTAATAATTTTTGTACTCCTATTCCTCTTTTAACATCAACAATATTTTTCATATATTCTATGTCTAAATTTATTAGAATTTTTGAAAGAATATTTAATTCCTCTTGAGTTACATCACATATCCAAGATTTAAATTTATTTACTATTTTTGTACTAATATAATTACTATTTATAAATTCATTATTTAAAAATTTTCTAGCATAATATTCTTCTATCTTTTTAGAAAAATTAGCAACATAAAATACTTGTTCTAATTTAACCTTTTCAAATGCCTTTTCTACATCTACTAACAAAGGAGTATGCTCATGTAAGTTTTCTACTAATTTAAACCATTTTTCTGAATAGAGTAATGATTTAGGAACTATCATTGATACAATTCCTTTTGGTTTCATCCAGTAAGTCATAGCAAAATCCATAAAAATACATACACTATTTGTATTTTCATTGTATTTAAATTTTGTTTTTAATACCTTTAAATCTTTTGGTGAAATTTCTGCTCCATATGGTGGATTACCTATTACTATATCAAATCCCCCATTTTCTCTAAATACTTTAGCAAATTCTAACTTCCATAGGAAATATGGTTTTCTTCTCTCTTTTCTTCCTTGTTTAATCTCCTCAAGTTTCTTTTCATTTCTATTTAGTCTAAGAGTAATTTCTATTAAAAAATTCTCTAATTCTTCTATATTTTTCTTTAATTCTTTTTTCTTTTCAGAATTTTTTTCATTAAAATACTCTGCTTGTTTCTTAAAGATAAGCTTTAGGATATCTTGCTTTCTCTCTTCATCTGTTTTAAACAGGGTACTTTGGAATAATTTAGATTCTTTCATTAATTGTTTTTGCTCTAATTTCCCCTCTTCTTCTACTTCGTTTAAAAGAGATTCATCAAATAATTTCATTCCCTCAAATTCATCTATCAAAGAGTTTCCAATCATAAAGTTAAAATCTAAGTTAGGAAGTGGTCTTACATTATTGTTATCACTATCTACTATAATAGAAAGCCAAAGTCTTAATTTAGTAATATCAATAGCACTTGGCTCAATATCTACTCCATATAGACAATTTTGAATAGTTTCTAATTTTAGTTTATATAATTTTCTCTCTTTTTGCTTTTTATCTATTCTCTTCCAATAGTTTTTCTCATCTTTTTCTTTTAAAACTTCTATCATATTAATATAGAAAGTTAATACATTTCTTGCTCTTACTATTTCATTTAGTATTCCAAGAGGAAAAGCTCCAGAACCACAAGCAGGATCAGCTATCTTTACTTTTATCAATAATTCATCTATCAGTTTTGAATTTGCTATTATTTCTCTAGGCATTCCAAAAATATCTTTTGATAAGGGTTTATTATCAGAAAGATAATCTTTTTCAAATATCTGTTGGTCATACTCCTTTGTAAATTCTCCCAAACTAAATAGATATTCCAAGTCATCTTTAGTTATATCTTTTCCTTCAAGATTAGTTAATAGGTAGTTCATTATACTTTCATTAGTCATATAACGAACAATCTCTCTTGGTGTATAGAAAGCTCCTTTTGACTTTCTATCTGATACATCAAGAAGATTTTCAAAAACTTTTCCTAACATCTCTGGGTCTACTGCTACTTCTGTTTCATAAGAATCATTTTCATTAATAGTAAAATTATATCTATCAAATATATCTAATATTCCTGTTTCATCATCATTAGAAAATAGTTCATCTTTTAGATTAAATTTAGTTTCTCTCCATTTGTAATCTCCATAAGGGTCAAATAATCCTCCATTTAAAAATGGAATACGACTATCAAATTCTGTTGAATATTGTAACTCTCCTCTATCCTCACTAAAATTATTGTAGAATAATACTTCTAAGTAATCTTCAAAGAAAGTTTTTCCATTATTCTTGTCTTTTTTTGAATGGTTCTCAAATAAGGTTCTTAAGAATTTTTTATCTCCATTTCCCCACTCTTTAAAATATTTAGGAAGATTAAAAGCTCTAGCTAATAGTTCACTCTCGATTTTATTATCTAATTTTGATAACTCCTCTTTATTAATTACAAAGGTATCTCTATCTACTCTATCATAAATTTTTTCAAGTACCTCTTTCTCTTTATCTAATGCTCTTTCATATATTTTATTATACTCTTCATAGCTTAGTTTATCCTCTGTCATCTTTAAACCAAGCCAACCTTTTTTCTGTAAAAAGTATATAAAAGATATTTGCCCCATAAGTTTTTTAGCAAATCCTTCAGCAAAACTCTCTGGCTTTTCATTATCATGTTTCTTAGCTTCAGTCATAAAATTTTCATCATTGATTAAAGTTTCTTTTATATCAAGATATTTATTCTTATACTCTTTAAAAAATTCATTTGTTACTTTCTCAAGAGCAAAAACTTCCTCTAATTTATTTAAAGAAACACTTTCTTCTAAATTTGCCAAAGTATAGAATTGGTCTTTAGCTGTTTTAGAGGCTTCTCCCTCTCCAACTACATATGATAATCTTTTAGCAGGAGTAATCTTCTCTTCTATTCCTTTCATTGTAAATTCATAATTAAGTCTTATAAATGACATTCTCCAATGCGAACTATCTTCGTTATAGAAAACAACTAAAGCTCCATCCCTATGCCACTCTCTTAATAATTTTGCAATAAATTCCCTCTGCTTTACTCTAGCTCTAACAGGGTCTTTATCTTCTTTTATTTTTACAATCATTACATACATTTTATTTTTTTCAGAATCTGAATATTCTGAAATTATTTGATAACTTGTTATATATGATAAAAAAGTTTTATATATCTTTTCAGACTCACTTCTATTTGCAATTTTAGTATTTAGTATATTAGCAACAAACTCTTTAAAGTTATCTAAGTTAAACTTATTGTCAAATAAGTTATTTATAATTCTTTGTTTATTTTCTATATTCATAATAACTCTTTCTCCTATTCTTTATTTTTAATTGATTACTTTTTAGCATCTAATACACCTGCTTCGTATAATGCAAACTCAATCTCACTATTATTTGTTTTATCATATAAAATCTCATTTTGTTCCTGCATAATCATCTCTCTAATATACACATCTCTTAGATTATTACTTGGTTTGATATTTTTCAATCTAAGATATCTATTTTCTTCATTAGCTGTTGTAAATACAAGAGAATCCTTATCTAATTTCTCCAATACTCTTAAATTATGAGATGTAAAAATTAATTGTCCTTTAACTCCTTCATCTAGAATAGATAATAATTCTCCAAGTAAATATTCAAATACTCCAGAATCTAATTCATCAACTACCAAACATATCCCTTTATTATGATAAATTGCTATAACTGCACTTAAAATTGAAATAATCTTCTTAATTCCTTCTGATTCATTTTTAAACGGAATTTTCTTTCCATCTCTTATAGAAATTAATTGAAAAACTACATTTATTCTATTCTCTTCAACTAACTCTTTATTTTTTTCAAACAAATCTAAACTCATATTTGGAATTATTGAATGCAAAACAATATTTATCTGTTCTATAACTCTATGAAGCTCAACACACATCTTTTCATCAATTGCTATATTTTGTTCAGTAATAAAAAAACTGCCAAAACTTTCATTAGTTCTTACATTCAAAGTAAATACATTATTCATATTAATAATACCCAAATTTTTATTTGTAATTACAATTAAATCACTTAC
>JAHHTB010000166.1 GCA_020024855.1 Fusobacterium sp. | reverse complement strand
ATTTAATAGTTATAGAAGATAATGAAAAATATCAATATGAAGATATAGAAAGTTTAGTTAAAAATATTATAAATAAAGATTATTTTAATATGTCAAAACAAGAGAAAGAATTAGAATTAGAGAAAAAAGCTTTTGCAAATACCTTTAAATCAGATATACAATTAGTAAAAGTAAATGAAGAAACAAAAGAAATTGCAAAAAATGCATTTGTGATAAATGATGAAATTACTTTTATATTATCACTTGCAAAATTTAATAGAATAATTTTATTAGAAAGAACAGACTCTAATATATTTGGAAAATATATTAATAAAGAAAATATAGAAGAGAATTATATTATTATAAATAAATTTGCAAATGATATAATGGATAGTTATTTATTAAATAATTAAAAATAAAAGGAAAAAATATGGATGAACTAGAGAAAGAATTGAAAAATTTATCTGATGAACTAAAAAAAGAATATTTAAAGAAAATAAAAAGTTATACCCACTTAGAAACTAATATAGCAATTAGTATAAAATCAGATGATGATAAGTTAGAAGTAGTAAATCTATTTGAAAAAGAGCTTGACAAGAAAAGTATTGTTGAAAGTTTAAAATTAGATGAAAAGAAAATTGAAGCAATGAATAGATATCCAGAATTATCAGAATTTTATTCGGAAATAATAATGACTTTAAATTCAACAGAAAATAAAATAAAATGTTTAAATTTATTAGATGATTGGTTTGATAAGGTTGATTTACTAGAAAATATAGTTATTGAAAATGATGAACAAAGATTATTAATTGTAAAGACAATAAATGATGACGATATAGCTTGTAAAATAATATTAGAAATGGAAGAAGAAGAAAATAAAGTAAAAGCATTAGATTTTATAAAAGCGGAAACAGTAAAACAAAAAGTTATATTATCATTAAGTGAAAAGTTAAGGCTAGAATTATTTGAAAAATTAGAAAGTCAAGTGTATCAATGTTCAATAATTAAATCCATTTTGGATGATAATTTAAAAGAACAAAAAATAGAGAAAATAGATAATGAAGAAAATAATGCTAGATTAATTATGTCACTTAAACAAGATAAGGCAAAGTTAAAAAAACTAGAAAGAATAAAAGAATCTAAAAATATAGCATTGATAGAAATGTCTTTAGAAGATAGAGAAAAATTAAAAGAGATTTTTTTAGACAAATATAAAGATTTTTCTAAGATGAGGCTAAATAAAAATATAACAATTGGAATAGAAATTGAAACAGAAGGAAAAAAAAGCCAAGATTTAATATACTTAAAAGAATTATTAAAAAGGTATGAAAATGGAATAAAAAGATGTTGGATAGCAGAAAAAGATAATAGCTTAAATGAAGGTGTTGAAGTAATATCCACGATATTAACAGATAATAAAGAGGATATAGAAGATATATATATGATATGTGAAATGCTTAAAAGAACTGGACAAGAAGTAACTAAAAGATGTGGAGGACATATACATATAGGAGCTAATTATTTAACAAGTAAAGAAGCATATCAGAATTTATTTGAAATATGGGGAAATACTGAAAAAATAATATATCTAATTAGTAATAAAAAAGGAACTATTCCAAGAAAAGGAATTGAGAGATATGCTGAATCTATATCATATAAGTTAAATACTGCTATTAAAAAAGGATCTATTGATTTACGCGGAGAAGAAGGTTTAAATGGATTTATAGAAGAAATAAAAGAAGCTCAAGTAATTAGAAATTCTGGAATAAATTTATTAAATGTAAATAATTTTAAAAATACAATAGAATTTAGAGTTCCAAACGGAACAATAGATCCGGAAGTATGGATTCAAAATATAAGATTATTTGGAAGATTAGTAGAAATCTCTCAAAGATTAGCTAAAATTGAAAAGCAAAAAACAAAGAGTAAAGAAGATATAGAAATAATAAAATTAAAAGAAAAGTTAAAAGAAGAAATACCGGAACAAGAAAAAATGGAAATTTTAATAGATATGTTATTTTTTGAAGAGGAAAGAAATGATTATAGAAATAGATATATATCAAATTCTAGATTGTTAAGAAATGTATTAAAAGAAGAAAATCCATTTGAATATATTAAATTTGAAAAGGTAGATTTTGAAAAAAGACATAGTATTAGTGAATTTGAAACTATTGCCAGAAGTGGAAGAAGTAGCATTAACTATGATATTATAAAGACAAGAGAAAGTTCTAATTTAGATATTGAAAAATAATAAATAGAAGGGAAAAATATGAACGAAGATGAATTAAAATTAGAATATTTAAAAGGATATGAAGAGGAAAATTATAAAAAAGTAAATGTAGCAAAAAGTATAGAATCTGATGAAATAAAAATTAAAGCAATAGAATTATTTAACGATAAAGATTATAAATATATACTTGTAAAATCATTAAAGTCAGACAGAAACAAAATAAAAGAAATGATAAAATATCCTGAAATAGAAGAATATTATAAAGATATTATAGAGACTTTTATTTCTCAAGACAATAAAATAGAATGCTTGAGATTGTTAAAAAATAGATCAGATAAATTTGAGGTATTATCTAGCTTAGTTATTGAAAATGATCAACAGAGACTAGAAATTACATATTTTATAAAAGATAAATTATTATCAAGGCTTATTATAAAAGAAATTGAAGATGAAGAAGTATTAATTACGGCATTAAAGTTTAATGAGTCAGAAGATTATAAAGAAGAAATAATAATGACATATGAAGAAGAGAGAAGGATTTTATGTATTGAGGATTTTGAAGATCCATCATATCAAGATGAGATAATAGAATCTATTAAAAATAATAATGTAAAAATGGAATATTTACCATATATTAAAGATGAAAATGTAAGAAGCAGAATATTAGCTAGTATAAAAAATGATAAAACAAAATTAGAACAATTATCTAAAATAAAAGATGAACATAATAAAGTAATAGTAATAACATCATTAAAAGATGATAAAGAAAAGTTAAAAGCATTAGAAAAAATAAAAGATGAGAAAAATAGGGCTTTAATATTAATGTCTTTAAAGGATACAGAAAAAGTTAAAAAATATTTTTTAAAACCAAATATGGAGATTTCAAAAATAGGATTAGACAAAACAATGACAATTGGAATAGAAATTGAATCTGAAGGAAAAAAGAGTTTTGAGATTAATAATTTAAGACAATTTTTAAGAAGAAATACAGATAAAAAAGAGCACCTATGGTCTAGCAAAGAAGATTATTCTTTAGTAAGTGGAATAGAAGTAGTTTCTCCAATAATGACAGATAATAAAGAGGATATAGAAGAAATATATATGATCTGTGAAATGCTTAAAAGATGTGGACAAGAAGCGGATGAATTTTGTGGAGGACATATACATATAGGAGCTAACTATTTAAAAAACAAAGAAGCGTATGAAAATTTATTTGAAATATTTGGAAATGCAGAAAGAATAATATATTTAATTAGTAATGAGGAAAAAACAGCTCCAAGGAAGGATGTTAAAAGATTTGCTGTACCAATATCAAACAAATTAAATAAGGCTATTGAAAAAGGCAGTATAAATCTTGAAAGTGATGAGGATTTAGAGGACTTCTTTATAGAAATAAGACTAGCCCAAAGTAGCAGAAATTCTTCTATTAATTTATATAATATAAGCAACGAAAAGCATACAATAGAGTTCAGAATGCCGAATGGAACAATAAATCCAGATGTTTGGATTCAAAATATAAGGTTATTTGGAAGAATAGTAGAAATATCTAAAAGATTGGCTGAAATTGAAGAAAAAGAACAAATAAGCAAAGAAGAATTTAGGTTAATAGAATTAAGAGAAAATTTAAAAGAAGAAATACCAGAACAAGAAAAGATGGAGATTTTATTGGAGCTTTTATTTTCAGAAGAAGAAAGAGAAGTTTATAGGAAAAGATATATAGAAAATTCTAAAAAAATAGAAGAACTACCCAAAGAAGATTTATTAGAAGATAATAAATTTGCAAGAGTAGACTTCAAAAGAAAACATGGAATTAGTGAAATACATAATGTTGTTATAGAAGAAAAAAATAGTATTTATAATAAAATAATTAAAGAAACAGTAGAAGGAATGCAAGGAATAGAAGAAAATAGAGCTTTTGTTATCATATTCTTTTTTGGATGATTAAAAGCTTCTTCTTTAGT
>JAHHTB010000165.1 GCA_020024855.1 Fusobacterium sp. | reverse complement strand
GTAAAAGGAATATTTGATTGATTTTTTAGATAGGAGTAGA
This sequence comes from Fusobacterium sp., assembly GCA_020024855.1. Taxonomy (GTDB): domain Bacteria; phylum Fusobacteriota; class Fusobacteriia; order Fusobacteriales; family Fusobacteriaceae; genus Fusobacterium_B. The sequence continues at coordinate 4,141 of JAHHTB010000165.1, read as the reverse complement.
GAGATGAGAGAGTATACAAATTATAGAATGGGAGATATTGATAGTAAGTTAAGAATAGCAAGATTTAGACCTTTAGATGTTATGGTAACAGGGGTAACAGGTGCAGGAAAATCAACGACATTAAATAGTTTTTTTCAAAAACAAGTGGCAAAGGTAGGTGATGGTGTAGCTCCAGAAACTATGGAGCTAACATCTTACCAATTAAATGATGTATTTAGATTGTGGGATACTCCAGGACTTGGAGATGGAGTTGAAGCTGATAAGATTCATAGTAAAAGATTGATAGATCTACTTTATAAGACATATAACCTAGATAATAAAACTTATGGATTCATAGATATGGCAGTAGTAGTAATAGAAGGATCTAATAGAGATATGGGAACTACTTATAAGCTATTAAATGAAGTAATTGTTCCAAATATTCAAGGGGATAGAATTTTAGTAGTTATAAATCAAGCTGATGTAGCAATGAAAGGAAGAAATTGGGATAGTAATTGTAATTTACCAAATGAAATTCTTAAAAATTTCTTAGAAGAAAAAGCGATATCTATTCAAAAAAGAGTAAAAGAAGCTACTGGAGTAAGTATAAGAAAACCGATATATTATTCTGCTGAAAATGATTATAATATTGAAAAACTTTTTGATTTCATCATTGACAACATGCCGTTACAGAGAAGAAACTTGATATTAAAATAGGGGATGAGAAATGAGAGAAACAATTTTATAAAAAAGTAAAAATTTATCAAAAAAAGGAAAATATAATTGATAATATATATTCATCTAAGGAAAGGAGGTGATAACTATGGAAAGAACTTGGCAAGAGATCAATAAAGAAAATTGTTTAGAAGCTAGTCTATGTGATATGTGTGGTTGGTATGAATTAGATTAATCTAGCTTGGAGAATGGGCTGTATTTATACAGCCTGTTTCTTCAAAAAATTGGAGGAGGTAATATTGAAAAGAATTTATTTATTGATAACAAATAAATGTAACTTAACTTGTACTATGTGCATAAGAGGAGAAAATCAAAATAAAGAGATGAGATTTAAAGAATTTAAAGAGATTTTTGATAAGGAGAATACTTCAAATATTGAAATAGTTATAACAGGAGGAGAACTAACTTTACATCCAGAGTTTATAGATTTTATTGAATATTCTTCAAAAAAATTTAAAAAGGTTTTAATTGCTACTAATGGAGTAATCAATGAATATATAGATAAAATTGGAAATATGGAAAATATAATATTTCAAATATCTTTAGATGGAAATAAAGATGTTCATAATAGGATTAGAGGGAAGGAGAGTTTTGACAAGATAATAGAAACTATTAAAAAAATGGAGGTCGCAAATTTAAAATACTGTATAGCTAGTGTAGTTGGAAAACATAATTATAAAGATATACATAACTTAATACCTATATTGAAGGAATTTAAGGACATGAAATTTTGGAAAATATCTTATGAGATGCCTTTTGGAAATGCTCAATATAATGAAATATTTTCAAGTAAAGAGTGGAATCAATTTGTTGATGATATTTTAGAAAAGGTAGATTTTTCATTAAATATAAAGAAAATATTTCCACTTGAAATATATGAGAAAAATTGGGATAAAATTCCTAAAAATAAGAGTACTCGTTGTTTAAATTGTGGAAGTGGAAAAGATAAACTCTATATTTACCCAGATTTTAATGTTTATCCTTGTACATGTCTTACAGAGTTTTGTATAGGAAATATAAAAAATCAAAAATTAGAAGATATAATACTTGGAGAAAAAAATAATAATTTTTATAACTATAAACTTTCTGAAGAGAGTTATTGTAACGAATGTAAATATAAAGAGGTATGTAATGGTGGCTGTATAGGAATGTCTTATAATATATTGGGAAAATTAGGACTAGGAGACATTAGATGTCCTATATTAAAGGAGAAGTATGGTAAATAAAGTTTATTATATCAATCTTAATTATCTGTGTGATAATAAATGTATATTTTGTTATTCTCATAATACTAATTATTTAAATAAAAGTACTATTACATTTGAAAAACTTCAGTTTCTTTTTGAGAAATATAATATTTCTAAAATTGACAGAGTAGTTTTAAATGGTGGAGAACCATTGCTTCATAAAGAAATTAATAAAATTTTAAGTTTTTTATATCAAAAAGAGGTAGAAGTTTTAATTTTTACCAATGGAAGGAATATAAGGAATATAGATCCTAAGCTTTTAAATAAAAATATTAGATTTGTTGTTCCTATTCATGGAGATAAGAATATTCATAATTATATAACTAGAGATGAAAAAAGTTTTGATGAAACTATAGAAAATTTAAGATGGTTAACAGATAATAAGTTCCCATGCTTAGTTGATATAAAGATAATTTTAAATGAAAAGACAACGGAAGAGGACGGCTTTAGAAGTTCTTTGGAGATATGGAAGGAAGTTCCTTTTAATAATGCTATACACATAACTAAAATGATGGAAACGAAAGTTTCAAAGGCTAATAAATGTAAAGAATTAGAAGTGAGAAAAATAAACAAATATAATTTGGAGCTGTTTAAAGAATTTAGAAGTTCTAGAAAACTTAAATTTTATAGTACTTGTATAAATGGAATATTGAAATTGGGAGCTTATAAAGTTGTAAAAAATGAATTTCAAGTTAAATTGCTTTACATTGATTATCAATCTGAAAAATATATAGGTTTAAGAAGAAAGGAAAAAAAATGTAGCTTAGAGTGTAGAGAAAGAGATTTGTGTTTATCAGAAGTAGATGAATATAGTGTGTTAGAATTTTATAAAGATAGATTATATAAGAATATGGAGTGAGATATGGAAAAAATAAAATCAATGGCTTTAACAATTAAGCCAACAAATTCATGTAATTTTAGATGTAAGCATTGTTTTAATGGAGAGCATTTAGAAGAAAGAGGAGTATTACCACTTTCAACAGTTTTTCAAACTTTAGAATTAATAGCTAAAAAGTATAATGATATTAAGATTACCTTTCATGGTGGAGAACCTACTCTTGCTGGAATAGATTACTACAAAACAATTTTTTCCTATGAAAAATTTCTTAAGGAAAAATATAATGTGGATTTTTGGCATATTTTTCAGACTAATGGATATCTTTTAAATAGTGAATTTATAGATCTATTAATTTCTGAAGATGTATTGATTAGTATATCTTTTGACGGACCTCATAATGATATTTTACGTTCTAATACTAAGACTATTTTATCTAAAATTGATGAGATAAAGAGAAAAAATGGGCGTATGAGAATTTTTTGTGTAGAAACTGCCAAAAGTATAGATTCATTACTTGAAACATATAACTGGTTTAAGGCAAAGAAGTTAAATTATAAGATACTTCCAATTCAACCTAGAGGATTTGCAGAGAATGAAAAAGAGATGATATTAGAGCCAAATAATTATATAGAAAATTTAATAAAGGTATATAGAATTTGGCTACAAGATAAAGAAAGAACTAATATTATGTATACCTTTGAAGAGTTTTTAAAGTTGAAAGATGAAGCAGTTTTTAAGACTAAGTGGTTTGATAGAAAATTATCATTAAATCCCGATGGAGTACTATACCCTTTTGGACGTCCTTATGATGTTAATTTTAATTTAGGTAAACCAGAGGAGATAATAGATATAGATGAATGTTTTTTAACTGAAAACTATTTAGAATTAAAAGAGATTTTAAATACTAAGATTATGAGTGAGTGTACTAAGTGCAGTGTTTTTCCAACTTGTAATGGAACATGTTTATGTAGTTCCTTTGTCTATGGAAATAGCGAAGAGATGTTAAAATATGCTTGTCTTCTAGCTAGAAAGACATTCTCTAGTATAATTAAAATTAATAATGAGGCTAAAATAGACATTTTGGAAAATGGAAATGAAGAGTATAATGAAAAAGTAAAAAGATATTTTTTAAAGGATAAGTAAAAAGATAGCTTTATAGCTATTTTTTTATTTTTGCAAACCTTGTTTTAAATAGTCGTTCCTTAAAATTTTAATCATTCTTAAATAATTATATATGAAAAATAAAAATGTATAAAATCTAAATTGTTCTATTGATTTTTCACTAGAATATAGTAAAATAGGATTATAGAAGAAAAAAGGAAGTTATGATATGTATAAATTG
>JAHHTB010000164.1 GCA_020024855.1 Fusobacterium sp. | reverse complement strand
TTAGAATTTGTATAATATTAAGTATTTTATATAAAACGGATTTTATAACATATAATTAAGAATGAGATATTAATTTTGTTTTAATTACATGTTAATGAAAAATAAAATTGATAATTAAAATCATAGGCGTTCATTTAGGGAGACTTGATGCTTATGATTTTTTATTTTAAAGACTAAAATGAAATAAAAATAAAATTCTAAACAAATTGAAAAGGAATAAAAAACTTTAAAAAAATGGTGTTAAATGATATAATAATTTATAAAATAGATAAGGAATATAATAGGAGAATAAAGGAAAATGATACTTAAATGTTTTTTACTAATTTTAATAGGAGCAATGATAGGCTGGATTACTAACTTTATTGCAGTTAAAATGCTTTTTAGACCATACAAAGAAATAAACTTTATATTTTTTAAGATACAAGGTTTACTTCCAAAAAGAAAAAATCAAATTGGAGAAGGAATAGCTGAAGTTGTAGATAAAGAGCTTATTTCTATAAGAGATATAATATCCAAAATATCACCAAAAGATATAGAAGAAAACATAGGTATGATTGTTGATAAAATACTTGAGTCTAGGCTGAAAGAGGAAATTGTAAAAAATTTTCCTATGGCAGCATTTTTTTTGAGTGATTCTATGCTTGAAAAAATAAAAGGAATTATAAGAGAGAGTATTTTAGATAACAAAGATGAAATGATAACAGTTTTTGCAAAATATCTTGAAAATAATGTGGATATAAAGAGTATTATAGTTAGTAAAGTAAATGCTTTTTCATTAGAAAAAGTTGAGGAGATAATAACAACTCTTGCTAAAAAAGAACTTAAACATATTGAGTATATAGGTGCAGTTCTTGGTGGAGTAATAGGACTTATACAATTTGCTGTTGTAACATTGATTTAAAGGAGCAAAGAATTTTAATGGATAGAATAGTTACAGAAAAAGAGCTTCCAAATGAAACAGATGCTCAAAAGAATTTAAGACCTAAAAGATTTTCAGAATACATAGGTCAAACAAATTTAAAAGAAAAAATGGAAATTTTTATAGAAGCAGCAAAAAGAAGAGGAGGATGTATAGATCATACTCTTTTATATGGACCTCCAGGATTAGGAAAGACAACTCTTGCAGGTGTAATTGCTAACGAGATGAATGTAAATCTTAAAATTACATCAGGCCCTGTTCTAGATAAAGCTGGAGATTTAGCAGCTATATTAACATCATTAGAAGAAAATGATATTCTTTTTATAGATGAAATTCACAGACTTAATACTTCTGTTGAAGAGATTCTTTATCCAGCTATGGAAGATGGAGAATTAGATATAATAATTGGAAAAGGTCCAGCAGCAAGGTCAATAAGAATAGAACTTCCAAATTTTACTCTTATTGGTGCAACAACAAGAGCAGGACTTTTAAGTTCACCGCTTAGAGATAGATTTGGGGTAAGTCATAGAATGGAATATTATACAGAAGATGAACTTATAGAAATTTTAATAAGAGGAGCAAAAGTTTTAGGGGTTGAAATAGAAAGAGAAGGAGCTTCTGAAATAGCTAGAAGAAGTAGGGGAACTCCAAGAATAGCAAATCGTTTTTTAAAAAGAGTGAGAGATTATTCTGAAATAAAAGGAAATGGAATTATAACTAAAAGAGTAGCTAAGGAAGCTTTAAAACTTTTAGGAGTTGATAATGAGGGACTTGATGAGCTAGATAGAAATATAATTTTTTCAATAATAAAAAATTATGGTGGAGGACCAGTTGGAATAGAAACCCTTTCCCTTCTTCTAGGAGAAGATAAGAGAACAATAGAAGAAGTTTACGAGCCTTATTTAGTAAAAAAAGGATACATAAAAAGAACTCCAAGAGGGAGAATGATAACTAACAAAGCAAAGGAACACTTTGAAATTAAGGAGTAGAAAAGGATGAAAATAAGTACAAAAGTAAGATATGGATTAAAGGCATTGGTTTATATAGCAGATGAAAGTTCTAAAGGTAGACTTGTTAGAATAAAAGAAATTTCAGAAAAAGAAGATATATCAGTTCAATATTTAGAGCAAATTCTTTATAAGTTAAAAAATGAAAATATTATAGAGGGAAAAAGAGGTCCAAATGGTGGGTATAGACTTATGAGCGAACCCAAAGAAATAACTCTATACAAACTTTATAAAATTCTTGATGATGATACAAAGGTTATAAACTGTAACGAAAATGTAAAAGAAACTAAGGATTGTACAGAAGAAAATTGTAATAATAGCTGTATTTGGAGAAAACTAGATAGTGCTATGAAAGAAATTTTAAAAAGTACAACACTAGAGGAACTTATAAAAAATAGGGATATGATATAGGAGTTTGTTGTGATAAGTGTTATAATAGAGAGCAAAAATATAAATCTTGATAAAATTATTATAGATGATAAAAGTGATGTAAACCATCTTAAAAATTCTTTTAGAGTAAAAGAAGGAGAAATAATAAGAGCAGTAGATGGTGAAAATGAATATATTTGTAAAGTAGCTGCTATTGAAAAAAAAGAGATTGTATTAGATATTCTTGAGATAAAAAAAGATACTAATATAAAAAATACAGAAATAACAGCAGGGATAAGTGTTATAAAAAATGATAAAATGGAATTAACTATCCAAAAACTTACAGAGATAGGAATTGATAAAATAATACCTCTTGAAACAAAAAGAACTATTGTAAAATTAACTGAAAAAAAAGATAAATGGAATGTTATTGTAAAAGAGGCAACAAAACAATGTCAAAGAGTAAAACTTTTAGAAATAGAAAATATAAAAAAATTAAAAGATGTAGATTACTCACAGTATGATTTAATAATAATTCCTTATGAATGTGAAGAGGAATATAGTTTAAAAAATCTTTTAAAAGGGCTTGAATTTGTACCAAAAAAAGTATTGTACTTAATAGGGGCTGAAGGAGGCTTTGATATAAGTGAGATAGAATATCTGAAATCAATAGAAAATACTAAAGTGGTAACTTTAGGAAAGAGCATATTGAGAGCAGAAACAGCTTCTATCGTAGTAGGAGGAATATTAGTAAATGAGTTTCAATAAAAAAGTAGCATTTTATACTTTAGGTTGTAAGGTAAATCAATATGAAACAGAAAGCTTAAAGAATAAATTAATAAAACTAGGATATAAAGAAGTATCTTTTGAAGATAGTGCAGATTTTTATATAGTAAATTCATGTACAGTTACATCAATAGCAGATAGAAAAACAAGAAATATTTTAAGAAGAGCAAAAAAAGTAAATAATAAATCAAAAGTTATTGTTACAGGCTGTTATGCCCAAACTAATGGGAAAGAACTTCTTGAGATAGATGAAGTGGATTATGTAGTAGGAAATAGTAATAAAACAGAAGTTATAAATCTTATTGAAAATATAGAGGGGAAATTGAATTCCTCTCATGTTGTGCTTAATGATATTTTTAAAGAAGATGAATATCAAGAACTTGAATTTTCAACTTTCAGGGAGATGTCAAGAGCATACATAAAAATTCAAGATGGATGTAACAATTTCTGTTCTTATTGTAAAATTCCGTTTGGCAGAGGAAAAAGTAGATCAAGAAAACTAGAAAATATAATTGAAGAGGCTAATAAATTAGCTCAAGAGGGATTTAAAGAGATAATTCTTATAGGTATAAACTTAGGAGCTTATGGAGAAGATTTTAAAGAAAAAATAACTTTTGAAGATTTATTAGAAGAAATTGTCAAAGTTGATGGAATCACAAGAATAAGAATAGGTTCTATGTATCCAGATAAAATAAATAGTAGATTTATAGAAATTATGAAAAATAATAAAAAAATAATGCCTCATCTTCACATTTCTTTACAATCATGTAATGACGAAGTTCTTAAAGGAATGAGAAGAAAATATGGAACAGACTTGATAAAAGATAGACTTTATACACTTAGAGAGAATATTAAAAATATTGAATATACAGCTGATGTAATTGTGGGATTTCCAGGAGAAACAAAAGATATGTATGAAAATAGTAAAGAACTTATAAAAGAAATAGGATTTTCAACTCTTCATGTATTTCCATATTCAGAAAGAGAAAATACTTTAGCAGCTACTTTTGAAAATAAAATTTCTCCAGTAGAGAAAAAAAGAAGAGCTATAGATCTTGAAACATCAGAAAAAGAAAGTGCTAGAAAGGTCAGAGAAAAATATATAGGAAAAATTTTAAGAGTTTTAGTTGAAGAAAAGAAAGAAAATGGATATTATGGTTATAG
>JAHHTB010000163.1 GCA_020024855.1 Fusobacterium sp. | reverse complement strand
TACTCCTATAAATATTAATCCTCCACCCAACCTTCACTATGGTATCCCGGAAGATGTTCTCCACCTTCCTCCAACATAGCTCCTACCAAACTATAACTTTCTGTTATTCTATATTTTTGCATATAAATTTTAGGTACATTGTATATTTCATTTCTTATTTTTACTCTACCTAATTCTAAAGTTATAGGACCTGATAATATTTCTGGAAGATATATTAATGCTTCTTTAAAATTTGTATTAGGGTTTTCTTTATATGTGTATCTTATTTTATTTTTATTTATTATTATTTTTTTACCATTTTTCTTGGTAATTATTACATCATTTAGTATTTCTGGTTTATTATATTTTTCTCTTTCTGAAATATATCGTTTTCCATTAATTACAAAATCTTCTTTATAACTTTCTATTATTAAAACATCTGAATTATAATTCGGAATTTTATAATTTAGAATTTCTATTGATAATGTAATTCTTCCTTTTGACCATTTATTCTCATCTATTGGTTTTGTTAAATATATCCTATTTCTTGAATACTCAGAATTATAACTGTAACCATTTCCAACTGATTTTATTCTATAATTATCTTCAGTGTATAATCCTGCACAATTTGTAAATGCTAATAATATAATAAATATAAAAAATATTTTTTTTATCATTTTTTACCTTCTTTTTTGTTAAAAATTTTATTTTTTATTTTTTTTAATTTTTGACTTGTTTTAGAATTTGTATATTTTCCATTAACTTTATTTATTTCGGCTACATTATGGAAATTTTTATCATCTACTTTTGTTATATATTCCCTTTTTTTTTCATCATATTATTGATATTTACTATATCCTTTGTTTAAATCATTCTTACTTGTTGAATGCCCTTTATTTGCTGATTGGCTCCAATAATATTTGTAATAAGATCTCTCATGTTATCTACATGTTCAAATTCAAATCTATTTAGTCCTTCAGGATTTTCTTCTTTTCCTCCAACTGTTATTGTTCCAGCTTCTACTGTTGCATGAGTTATCTATTCCTTCTTTAGAATTTTTATTATTAAATAAATATTTTTTTTGATTATACTATCTAAAATTTTATAAATCAATAAAAAACTCTTAATGTTTTTTATAAAAATTTACTCTAATTTATTTTTTAATTTTTTAAGTATAAATAATTGAATTTAATCTATAAAATGGATTTTTAAATTTTAGAAATCATAAAAATAAAAAAGAGCTGAAGAAATTAGTGATTAAAAATCATCAAATTCCAACAGCCCCTTTATATTTTTATTTTTTCTTCATTTGTTTTGAAACAATCTTGTAAAGTTTCCATCTATCGTGAAGCCACATCCATTGTTCAGGGTAGCAAGTAATTATATCTTCCATAATAGAGATTAGTTTTTGTGTAGTAAGATGAACATTTTGTTTAAAAGAATTATTTTCATCATTAACAACATCAATTTTTTTAAAGTGAACACTTGTAGTATTATCCATATTAAAAGTACAATATCCTAAAATAAGAGGTCTATTATATCTTAGAGCAAGAGTTGCAACACCTGTGGGTGAAACAGTTTCTCTTCCAAAAAACTCAACAGTTGTCCCCTTATCTCTATGGTCAGAGAAAAGAGCAATATTCTCTCCTTTTTCAGCATATTCAAAAAGTTCTCTACTTGTTCTCTTACTTTTTTCAAGAAGTGTAATATTAAGATGTTTTCTATTTTCAGAGATATATTTATTAAGATAAGGATTTCTCTGTTTTTTTGCAACAGTAACAAAAGGATATTTTTCAGAAAACTTTAGCATAGATTCCATATTTCCAAAGTGCATAGTGGCAAAAACAACAGGTCCTTCACTACAATATTTATCAACTATCTCAAGCCCATTAATACGAAAATTATTTTCATTTTTCATATATTCTTCTAACCAAATTGTTCCTAAAAATGCTTTTCCCATAGTTTTATATGACTGAATAGCAATTTTTTCTATCTCTTTTTCTGATTTTTCTGGAAAAGCCATTTTTAAGTTTGCAAGGGTTGTAATTCTTCTTGATTTTATAAGCTTATATCCAAGAACAGCAACTTTTTCTCCTACAGAAAAACGAGCTTTTTCAGGAAGCATTAAAAGGAATCCTCTAAATGCTCTAAAAATTACATACTGTAATTTATATATTAATTTTTTCATTTTACCTCCAAGTTTATGAGTAAAATATCTTGTGAAATTTACTATACTTCAAATTATACCACAAAAAACAGAATTATTACTATATAGAATTATAAAAAATATAAAATAAAGTGAGGCTTAATAAAAAATATGGTATACTCTATAATGATATAATAGTATAAACGATAGAAAATAATATTTAGGAGGAAATAAAAAATGAGAATAGGAATAATAGGAGCAATGTCTGAAGAGGTACAAGGACTAAAAAAACTTCTTGAAAATATTGACGAAGAAAAAATAGGAAACCTTACTTTTTATACAGGAGTTATGCATAATAAAGACATCGTACTTTTAGAAACAGGAATTGGAAAAGTAAATGCTGCAATAGGTGCAACTCTTATGGTTGAGGCTTTTGACGTTGAGGCAATAATATTTACAGGTGTTGCTGGTGGAATAAATGAAGATTTAGATTTAGGAGATGTAGTTATATCAAAAGATTTAATTCAGCATGATGTTGATGTAACAGCTTTTGGAGAAAAATTAGGTGTAATTCCTAGAATGAAAAAATCTATATTTGAAGCTGATGCTGCTCTAATTGATTTAGCAGTAAAAGCTGGAAAAAAATTAAAAGGAAAGGTTATAGTTGGTAGAGTTTTAAGTGGTGACCAATTTATAGCATCACCTGAAAAAATAGCTTTCTTAAAGAAAGAGTTTAATGGAGACTGTGCAGAGATGGAGGGAGCAGCAGTAGGACACGTTTGTGAAATGTTTGATATTCCTTTTGTTGTTGTAAGAACAATGTCAGATAAGGCAAACTCTGAGGCTCACACAGATTACTCAACATTTATGAAAATAGCAGCAGAAAACTCAATTACATTAGTAGATGAGATGTTAAGAAATTTAAAATAGGAGATGACTCTCAATGGAAATAAAAGAGTTGTTAGATGAGTTGTATTCATACTCTCTTTTTGGAATAAAATTAGGACTTGAAAATATTCAAAAAATATGTGATTACTTTGGAAATCCTGAAAAAAAATACAAGGTTATTCATATAACAGGAACAAATGGAAAAGGTTCAACTTCAACAATAATAGAAACAGTTTTACTTGAGGCTGGTTATAGTGTTGGAAAATACACATCACCACATATTTTAAAATTTAATGAAAGAATAAGAGCTAATGGCGAAGATATAAGTGATAGAGATATAGCCATTTTATATGAAAAGGTAAAAAATGCTATAAAAGAGATAAATATTACCCCTACTTTTTTTGAGGTAACAACAGCTATGATGTTTCTTTATTTTGCTGAAAAAAAAGTTGACTATGCTGTTCTTGAAGTTGGTATGGGTGGAAGATTTGATGCCACAAATGTAAGTGATGGGGATATTTCAATAATTACAAATGTTTCCCTTGACCACACTGAATATCTTGGAAAAAATATCTATGATATAGCTCTTGAAAAAGCTGGAATTATTAAAGAGAAAAGCAAGGTTATTGTTGGAGATGACAATGAAGAATTTTTAAGAGCAATTTATACAAAAAAACAAGATATTGTAAATGTAGTAGAAAAATATAAAGATATAACTTATAATCTTGATTTTAAAAATTTCATCACCAAGATAAACATAGGCGAAAATAGATATAACCTTTCTCTTTTTGGAGATTATCAAGTGAAAAACTTTTTATGTGCTTATGAAGCTCTTAAGGAACTAGGAATAAAAGAAGAGATAATAAAAGAAGCAGTGTCAAAAGTAGTATGGCAATGTAGATTTGAAAGATTTTCTTCTAATCCTCTTGTTGTTTTAGAGGGGGCACATAATATTGATGGAATTAATAATTTAAAGAAAATATTAGTAAAAGAATACAAGACAAGTGAGATAGTTATGATTGTATCTATACTAAAAGATAAAAAAGTGGAGGAGATGCTTAAGGTATGTAGCTCTTTAAGTGATAAAATAATCTTAACTTCTCTTTCAGATAATCCTAGAGGGCTTTCAGGTGAAAAACTTTTAGATTATACAGATAAAAGTTCTATATTTATGGTTGAAAATGATATGAAAAAAGCATATGAAAAAGCTAAGGAACTTAATAGAAGAATAGTTGTTGTTTGTGGTTCATTTTATACATG
>JAHHTB010000162.1 GCA_020024855.1 Fusobacterium sp. | reverse complement strand
ATAAGGAAATTAATAATTTATTCACAGTATTTTCATCTAATTTTTTATAATTTAATTTCTCATTTTCTTTTATCTTCTTTTTGTGGGTTAGATAAAATATATTAACATTATTCTCATCTTTAAAAATTATTGCTCTGAAATTATAATTATCTATTAATTCAACACTATCTTTTTTTAGTTTAAATTTTTTTATTTCAAAATTTTTTATCATTTCTTTTTGAGCTAAACCATGTTCTTCTATATTTAGAATATGAATTCTTCCTTCAATATCTTTATATTTTTCTTTACGTTTTTCACTTACATTATAAAATTGAAAATCTTTTAGTTTTTCTTTTAGTTTCTCTTTATCGCCAAATTTGGAAACAGGAGTATATTTTATTTCCATTATAATTTTTTCTTCAATTTTGCAAAAAATTTCTAGCATAATTTTTTTTACTTTTTTCTCTAGTGTTCCTGGTAAGTTTTCATAAATTAAAAGATCTGTTATATGATTCAATAAAAGATTAATATCCTTTTTCTTTTCTCCTCCTATTCTACAGTTAGGATCCTCAAAAAATTTTTCTATAGTCATAAAGTTTACCCTCCTAAATTTAAAAAGTTTTAGATATACTTATTTATTTTTTTATGTCTCTATAATATATTATATTTAATATTTTTGCAAAAAATATTTCTATTTTATTTTTTTTGTATAATAATTATTCTAGATTCAAAAATTAAGAAAGAAGGAGGCGGTTCTTATGTATGTAAGAGACACCAAAAAAACAGATTTAAACAGATCTAGAAATGAACAAAATAGAGAAAGAGAGAGAATTATCAAAATATTTAATCTTGAAAATATCCAATATACCTTAGGAAAACACCACATCCTTTTTATATTCAACAAAAAGCACTATATATACACAAATCAGGACGAATATTTTGATACATCTCTGTTTTACTCCGAATATCCTGAAGAGATAGAAATTACATATAATTTTTTTATACAGTGTTACGAAGTGCCACATTTTATAAAAAAATTGCCTTATGGCGAAAAAGAATTTTATCTATTTTTTAAAGACATTATTGAAGACATAGAATATTATTTTTACGATAATTTATCACTACAAGATATCTATTATTCTGTTGAAGATAAAAAATATATAATTTTAGCTCCATACTACAAAAGGCTTTCAAGAAAAATAGACATTTGTATTAGTAATATTTTTCAAGATAAGTCGGTATACTTTTATAAAGATACAGAAATTAAAACTATTAGAGACTTAAATAATTTAGAAAGAGGTGGTTTGTATGATTAAAACTAAAAAAGCTGGAGATATTTTAAATTGTATTACTTTAAAAAAAGATATTGAAGATTTTCAAGGAAAAGATGATTGTTCAGAAATTCCTTTAGAAGATTTTAAAATCTTGCTAGCTGGAAAGAACGTTTCACTTAAGACTAAGCTAATTTTAAATTCAACAGGTCTTTCAGATTATAATACACTCATAAGAAAATGCATTCATTTATTAGAGATTGCTTTATATTTATCTAAAAATAAAGGTTGTTTTATAATTGGAGAGCAAGGTACTGGAAAATCTACCCTTTTTACTCATTTTCTAAAAAATCTTGGCGAAAAAACCTCAGGAGCTTTAACAACAGCATTACTGATAGGAAATGCGAACATCAATGATGAAAGTAAAATCAAGAATTCAGATGCTTTTTTTAATAAAAAATTTGTTATTGTTGAAGAATTTGTAGACGAGTCTAGCATAAATGATTCATCTGTTATAGGAACACTCAAAAATGGCATGGAAAGTGGAACGTTTCTAAAATGCAAAAAAAATTCTACAAAAACTGAAACAACTATGGCTTTTATTGGAAACAGCTATAGGGAAATACATAGAACAGGAGATTTATTACAATTAAAAAAAGATCTACCTCAAAGTTATCAAGATAGAGGACTACACGATAGAATACCTTTTTTACTCCCTCACTTTCATTCTTTTTTTGGAGAAACTAAGTATGTAGAAAGTGATTCCGAAGTTATCCCAATACAATATTTACAGCAAATTCTCCAAGAGTTAAGGGATATTTCAAATGATAAGATATACATTACTTCAGATATGGGAATAAACCCAGGTAGAGAATTTAATATCTATAACTCTTTTATTACTAGTATCTACAAACTTTTTTATTACAATGAAGAAGCTCCAAAATGGTTTATTTATGGGTGGCTTGAATTTCTTAAATTTTTTCGTTCTATTTTAATAGATGAAAAAATTCATAATCCTTTTAATAAAAACTCTGCAAGGTTTATTTTAGAAATGCTAGATTACTCCATCGAGAAAATAGATTATGTCACATTTGATAACGATAGAATTCTAATAAAACTCGAAAATAAAAATATACTTCATAAGATCGCTCTTACAGGTTTTGCTATAGAAAATAATAAAAAAGAATATAGCTCTTATAATAAAAATAAAATAATAGCTCCTATTCTAAATAAAAGTGATGATTATTTAGTTTTAATACAGAAAATTAATGGAGAGCTACCCTTTGAAAGCAGAATTTATTTTAATAATATAAAAAAATACAATGCAGAAAAAATAGATAAAGAAGATAAAGAGTTTAATATTCTCATACTTGAAGAAATAGAAAAATATGCAAGGCTGGAGAAAAAATTTAACGAAGATAAGTTAAAATTTAGAGGTGTTCCCTACTTTTATAAAAAAATTATTTTAGAAATTTTAAAAGAAGAATTTGACTTTGAAAAAGAAATTAACTTAAATGATTTTTGCTTTGATTCAGATAGAATTACAGTCATAAATTTTTCAAAATATATAAAAAAAGATATATATTATAACTAAAGAAAGGAGTGATAAATATGAATAAAAACAGATTATCTACAAAACAAACAGCTAAGTTACTTGGACTTCCTGAACAAACCTTAAGAGTCTTTATACAACATGGAAAGTTTACAGAGTTTGCCACTGCTGTAAAACAGGAAGGTTCAAAGCATTATACCTATTATATTAATGCACCTCGTCTATATGAGTACCTTAAAATAAAAGAGCCTGTTCAGACTGCAATCTAAACAAGCTCTAAAGAGTATTCAACGAAAATTAATCCCGAAGAAATACCCTGACTGGTAATTAGAGTATATCATCTTCGGGATTTTTAATAAATAAAAAATATAAGGAGATGATTAAATTGAGAAATCCAAATGGCTTTGGGACAGTTGTAAAATTATCAGGAAAAAGAAGAAAACCATATGTTGCTAAAATAACTATTGGGTGGGATGAAAAAGGAAAACAAAGAAGACATATAGTTGGTTACTTTACCACAAAACAAGAAGCTTTAAAAGCTCTAGGTTCTTTTGAGTATAACCCAACAGCAGTAGAATTTAGCAAGTTAAAATTTAAAGAAATTGCTGATAGATGGTTTACAGAACACTGTAAAAATATATCAGAAGGAACTTTAAAATCATATAAGTTAATTTATAACCAATATGTTAAAGATTTAGAGATATTAACCTTTTTAGAGATTAAGTTATTTCACTTACAAGGACATATTGATAAATTAAGAGAGCAAGAAATATCTACAGGAACTTTAAAAAGGGTAAAAAGTATAATTTCTATGATTTACTCGTGGGCTATAAAAAATGAAATTGTAAGTAAAAATTTAGCTGAATTAATTGAAATTGGAAAGCATGAGGCTAAAGTTGAAAGAAGAATCTTTACAAATAAAGAAATAAAAATTTTATGGGAAAATCAATCTGAAGATTTAGTTGATACGATCTTAATTCTCTTGTATACAGGTATGAGAATAAACGAACTGATGAGCTTAAAAAAATCAGATATTTATTTAGATAAAATGGGTATTATAACAGGTTCAAAAACAGAAGCTGGTAAAGATAGATTTATACCAATAAATGAAAAAATATTACCTCTTATTAAAGAAAGAATGAAAAATAAAACAGAATATCTTATAATAACCAATAGATTCAAACCATATACTTATGCAGGATACAGAAAAGGATTTGTAAATGCTCTATATAAATTAAAAATAGAAAAACATACGATACATGATTGCAGACATACAACAGCAACTCTTCTTTCTAATGCAGGAGCAAATCCAACAGCTATAAAAAATATTTTAGGACATAGTGATTACAAAATAACTGAAAAAATATACACTCATAAAGATGAGGATGAATTATTAAAAGCTATAAATATGGTATAAGAAAAAGAAGCAGGAAAGGTATATAAAATAACCTCTCCTGCTATTTTTAATTTGTTACCTTTTTGTTACCTTTTTGTTACCT
>JAHHTB010000161.1 GCA_020024855.1 Fusobacterium sp. | reverse complement strand
TACTTTATTATTTAAAGTATTATAATTTGAACGGCTCCCCATAGACATAATCTTAAATTTTTCTATACCTTCTATTTTATACTCTGATTTTTTTTCATTTAAAAATTCTACTGTAAATATTATATTTTGATTTACTGCAGGACTATTATTATCTACACTTATTTTTATTTCTGAAAAAGTTGTTATAGTAATCACAAAAAAGATTAAGAGATTTAAAACTTTTTTCATAATCCTTTCCTTCCTAAATTAATTTAATATACTATTTACTTATATTTTAAAATTTATTAGGATATTTTTTCAAAAAATTCTTTTGGAATTCTTGATATTTTTTTCTTTTCATAATCAAAAACAGCCATCTTAGTAGTTCCTTTTATAACAACATCACCATTTTTATTTACAATTTCATATTGAATTTCAAAAGTTATTCTGTCTATTTGAACATTTACTATTTTACATAAAATATTTTCTCCTAAAAATACTTCTTTTAAATAATAAACATGAGATTCAAGTTGAATAAGTCCTCTTCCTTCAATATTAGTTTCACTATATCCTATTGAATTTAACCATTCCATTCTTGCTTGTTGAAAAATTATAAGTGCTCTTTCATTTCCCATATGCCCACCATAGTTTATATCAGAAACTACTACTTTATATTCCATATCATAAAAATTTTTCATTTTTTATTTTTCCTTTCTATTCCTTACCATAATATCTTAATTATATCATTACTTTTTAAAAATTACAAAAAGAAAGAAGAGAGAATTTCTTCTCTCTTCTTTTAAAATTATTTTTTATTTACTTTGTTTTATTTTTCCTTGAGCTGCTGCTATTTTTGCTATAAGAATTCTATATGGAGAACATGATACATAATTTAATCCAAGTTCACTACAAAATTCTACACTACGAGATTCTCCACCATGTTCACCACAAATTCCAAGTTTAATTTCTGGCCTTGTTTTTCTTCCTTTTTCTATAGCCATTTTCATAAGTTGACCTACACCATTTTTATCTATACTAATGAATGGATCTTTTTCAAATATACTTTTATCTACATATTCTTTTATAAATTTACCAGCATCATCTCTTGAGAAACCAAAAGTAATTTGTGTTAGGTCATTTGTTCCAAAACTGAAGAATTCTGCCTCTTCTGCTATTTCATCTGCTGTTAAACAAGCACGTGGAACTTCAATCATTGTTCCAATTTTATAATCTATTCTTGTTTTCTTCTTAGCAAAAACTTCCTCAATAGCTTCTTTTATTCTTTCTTTTACATATTTAAGCTCATTTTTCTCTACAACAAGTGGTATCATAATTTCTGGTTTTACATCTATTCCCTGCTCTTTCACTTCAAGAGCTGCATCTATTATTGCCTTTGCTTGCATTTCATAAATTTCAGGATAAGTTATAGCAAGTCTACAACCCCTATGACCAAGCATTGGGTTTACTTCATGTAAATAATAAATTCTTTCTTGAATACTGCTGAAAGGTTTGCCCATTAATTCTGCTAATTTCTTTTGATCTCCTTCACTTTTTGGAAGAAATTCATGTAAAGGTGGGTCTAAAAGTCTTACAGTAACAGGTTTACCATTCATTAATTCAAATATATCATGGAAATCTTTTTTCTGGAATGGATAAATTTTAGCAAGAGCTCTATCTCTTTCAAGTCTACTATTTGATACTATCATTTCTCTTACTGCCCATATTCTTTCTTCACCAAAGAACATATGCTCTGTTCTACAAAGTCCTATTCCCTCTGCTCCAAATTTTAATCCAGTAGCACAATCTCTTGGAGTATCTGCATTCATTCTTACACCAAGATCTCTTACTTCATCTACCCAATTTATAAATTTTTCAAAAGCACCACTAAGTTCTATTTCTGTTTTCGGAACTTCTCCCATATATACTTTACCACTTGAACCATCAAGAGAGATATATTCTCCCTCTTTTATAACAATTCCTCTCGATTCTAATTCTTTTTTATCTTCATTTATTGTTAATTCACTGCAACCACATACGCAACATTTTCCCATTCCTCTTGCAACAACTGCAGCATGAGAAGTCATTCCACCACGAACAGTTAAAATTCCATCAGCTATATTCATTCCTTCTATATCTTCTGGTGAAGTTTCAACTCTTACTAAAATTCCACCACCATTTTCTTTTATAGCTTTACAATCAAAATATACTTTCCCAGAAGCTGCTCCTGGAGAAGCTGCAAGCCCTTCTCCCATCTCTTTTGCTTCCTTTAATCCTTCTTTTGAGAATGTTTTATGAAGAAGTTGATCTATACTTTTTGGATCTATTCTTAAAATAGCTTCCTCTTTTGTAATAAGCCCCTCTTCAACCATATCAACAGCAATATTTATAGCTGCCTTTGAAGTTCTTTTTCCATTTCTTGTTTGAAGCATATAGAATTTTCCTCTTTCAATAGTAAATTCCATATCCTGCATATCTTTATAATGTTTTTCAAGAATATGACAAATATTCATAAATTCATTAAACATATCTGGCATCTCTTCAGCAAGTTTGTCTATGCTTTCTGGTGTTCTTATTCCTGCAACAACATCTTCACCTTGGGCATTCATTAAATATTCACCAAAAATTTTATTTTCTCCAGTAGATGGATTTCTTGTAAAGGCAACCCCTGTTCCAGAGTTTGTTCCCATATTACCAAAAACCATCGATTGAACATTTACTGCTGTTCCAGGAAGTCCTGTTATCTCATTTAATTCTCTATATATTATAGCCCTTGGATTATTCCATGAATTAAATACAGCCTTAACTGCACTTACTAATTGTTCCATTGGATCAGAATAAAAATCTTCTCCTGTTTCTTCAGCATAAAGATCTTTAAATTTCTTAGTTATAAGTTTTAAATCATCTACATCTAAATCTAGGTCACTTGTTATTCCTTTAGACTCTTTTACTTTATCCATAATAATATCAAATTTATATTTTGGAACTTCTTTTACAACATCTCCAAACATTTGAATAAATCTTCTATATGAGTCCCATGCTAATCTTTCATTATTAGTTATTTTAGCAAGAGATTCTACTGTTATGTCATTTAGTCCAAGATTTAAAATTGTATCCATCATTCCAGGCATTGATACAGCTGCTCCTGATCTTACTGATACAAGAAGAGGATTTTCACCATAACCAAAAGTTTTTCCTGTTTTCTCTTCTAATTTTTTTATATTTTTACAAATTTCTTCTTTTAACTCATCCCATATTTTTTTATCTTGATTATAAAATTCACTACAAGCTTCTGTTGTAATTGTAAATCCTGTTGGAACAGGTAGACCTATATGAGTCATTTCTGCAAGGTTAGCCCCTTTACCTCCTAGAAGATCTTTCATATCTTTATTTCCTTCATCAAATAAATAGATAAACTTTTTCATAACAAATGCCTCCTTTAATTATTATGATATTTGTGGACAAATACATAACCAATATTTTTATTTTTTATAAAATTTCTTGCTCTTTCATAATTTCTAAAATCACTTGTGCTGTTTCTTCAATAGCTTTTTGAGAAACATCTATTATTGGACAACCTATTTTTTTCATAATCTTCTCAGCATAATTAAGCTCCTCAATTATTCTTGCAAGTGAAGAATAGTTTGAACCATTTCTAAGCCCTATACATCTCACTCTTTCTGTTCTTATTTTATTAAGCATCTCAATAGAATTAGTAAGCCCTATTATTTTTTTCTTAGGAATTTCAAAAAGTTCCTTTGGAGGTTCTACTTCTGGAACAAGGGGTATATTAAGTACTTTTAAGTACATCTTGTTTGCTATATAAATACTAAGAGGTGTTTTTGATGTCCTTGATATTCCTATAAGAACAAGATCAGCTTCATGAAGCATATGTTGATCCTTACCATCATCATATTTTACTGCAAACTCAATAGCTTCTATTCTTCCAAAATATTTTTCGTCCATTATTCTGTAAGCTCCTGATCTTCTTTTTGGTTCTTCCCCTGTTTGTTTTTGAAGAACTGATAAAAGTGGGCTTAATAAGTCAGAATAATTTATTTGATTTTCTAAACAAAATTCCTTCATTCTTTTTACTACTTCTATATTAACCAAGGTAAAAAGAATAAAAATATTTGAATAATCTTTTATTTTTCTCAATTCTCTCTCAAGAATTTCAACAGAAGAAACTCTTATATGTCTTACAATGTTATACCCTTCAATATCAAATTGACTGAGAGCACATCTTAAGACTTGTTCTCCTGACTCTCCAAATGAATCTGAAAAAATATGTATAGTTAATTTACTCATAAATTCTTCCTCCATAAATTTTTCAAATTAAAAACAAATTTCTAAAGACATATTACATCATCTCAAGAAAAA
>JAHHTB010000160.1 GCA_020024855.1 Fusobacterium sp. | reverse complement strand
TGGATTTTTAGCCCCACCCTCATAATAGAAAGCATTACTAGAATAATGCACCATCGATTACGATTATAACATATTTAACCAAATAAAGCAAGTAAAAGAAAAATGCTAGGCTCGTACATTGTACGGCCTAGCAGAGAGATTAATTTGAAGATTTCCAAACTTCTTTGGCGTCTAGATTTGTATAATTAAGCATAATGTTGAAAAAGTAATGAAAATGAATTAATTCTTGATGAACTGCAATTCCTAAGAAAAATGAAATCATTGGGAATAATAAAAGGATAAAATCCAATTGTACAATTTCAAAATGACTTGCACATTTAAAAATAATTAATCCAAACAGACTTATTAAGGTAATGATGGAAAAAATCCGATGCTTTTCAGAAAACTTCCCTAACATAGAAATTGTTGACATAAATAGATAAAGTGCAAACATAATTAATCTCCTTTTGGCTTAAAACCTTTAAATTTTAAAATGGTATTATATTTAACAATACATTTATGTATTATATATATTATAGCACAATTTACATAAAAAGTAAAATCACACGTGATTGTTTTAGAAAAGTACAAGAAAATGCTTGTTTTAATCTAAAAAGAATTGTATAATATGAAAAGCAAGAAAGGAGAAATGAATAAATGGAAGTTAGTAGAGAAGAATTATTACACATTGCAAATCTTGCAAGACTAAGATTAAAAGACGAAGAAATAAATAATTATCTAAAAAATTTAGAAGAAATATTAGACTTTGCTGAAGTATTAAATGAAGCTCCAATTGAAAATTTAGAAGAAATGACAGGAATTAATGAAAACTATAATGTGTTTAGAGAAGATGAAGTCAAGGAATTTGAAGACAAAGAAGCTCTTTTACAAAATGCACCGGAGCAAGAAAGAGGAATGTTAAAAATACCAAAGGTAATGTAAAAAAATAGGAGAAAAATATGGGAAAATTATTTGTAATAGACGGAACAGATGGAAGTGGCAAACAAACTCAATTAGAGGAATTAAAGAAAAAGTTAGATAAAGAAAATATAGATTATAGAACAGTTAGTTTTCCAAACTATGATAGTCCATCATCATCATTAGTAAAAATGTATTTAGCAGGAGAATTTGGAAATAATGCAAAAGATGTTAGTCCATATATTGCATCAACATTTTATGCGGCAGATAGATATGCTACATTTAAAAATGGTTATGAAGAATATTACAATAATGGAGGCATTATATTAGCAGATAGATACACTACAGCAAATATGGTGCATCAAGCAGGAAAAATAAAAAATAGAGAAGAAAGAAAAAAATTTTTAGATTGGTTATGGAATTTTGAATTTAATTTATATGGACTTCCAGTACCAACAGAAGTATTTTTCTTAAATATGCCAATTAAATATTCTCAAAAACTTATGAAAGATAGAGAAAATAAAATAACACATGAAGCTAAAAAAGATATACATGAAAAGGATGCTAGCCATTTACAAGATGCTTATGATGCAGCTTGTGATTTATCTAAGGAATATAATTGGTATGAGATAAAATGTATAAAAGATGATAAGATAAGAAGTATAGAAGATATAAGTAATGAAATATTTGAAGAAGTAAAAAAACATATATAAATTACATCTAGGAGGAAAAAATGGAAGAAATTACAAAACTTACAGTTCATGAACTTGTAGAAAAGTTAGACAAAAAAGAATTAACTTTAGAACAAATATTAAAAGCTTATAAAACAAGAATTGAAGACAAAGAAAATGATGTAAAAGCTTTTATAACAACTACAATAGATGAAGCTATAGAAAAAGCAAAAGATATTGATGAAAAGGGAAGAAGTAATAAATTATCAGGAATTCCAATAGGAATAAAAGATAACATTTGCACAAAGGGAACCAAAACAACTTGTGCGTCAAAAATGTTAGCAAATTTTGTGTCACCATATGACGCAACTGTTATGGAAAAGTTAAATAAAGAAGAATTAATAAGTTTAGGAAAACTAAATATGGATGAATTTGCAATGGGAGGTTCAACAGAAAATTCTGCAATGCAAGTAACATGTAATCCTTGGAATTTAAACAAAGTTCCAGGAGGTTCATCAGGAGGTTCGGCAGCGGCAGTTGCAGCAGATATGGTACCATGGGCTTTAGGATCTGATACAGGTGGATCAATTCGTCAGCCAGCATCCTTTTGCGGTGTAGTAGGATTAAAACCAACTTATGGTTTAGTATCAAGATATGGTTTAGTAGCTTTTGCATCATCTTTAGACCAAATAGGTCCAATTACAAAGGATGTAAGAGATGCGGCTATGCTATTAAATGTAATTGCAGGTCATGATGAAAAAGATTCTACATCAGAAAATAAAGAAAAGAAAGATTATACAAAAAATCTAGAAAAAGATATAAAAGGATTAAAAATAGGAGTACCCAAAGAATTCTTTGGTGAAGGAATAAATGAAGAAGTAAAAGAAAAATTACAAGAAGCTATTGAAAGATATAAAAAAATGGGAGCAATAGTAGAAGAATGTTCTTTAGATGTAGCTAAATACTCATTAGCAACATATTATATAATTGCATGTGCAGAGGCTAGTTCTAATTTAGGAAGATTTGATGGAATTCGTTATGGATATAGAACAAAGAATTGTTCTAATTTAAAAGAATTGTTTGTAAATTCAAGAAGTGAAGCTTTTGGGGACGAAGTAAAAAGAAGAATTATATTAGGAACTTATGTATTATCATCAGGATATTATGATGCTTACTATAAAAAAGCACAAAAAGTTCGTTCTTTTGTAAGAAGAGAATTTGAGGAGAAATTTAAAAAATATGATGTTTTATTAACACCAGTATCACCAACTACTGCTTTTGATATAGGTTCTAAACATAAAAGTCCACTAGAAATGTATTTATCTGATATTTGTACAGTTTCAGCAAATATTGCAGGACTTCCAGCAATATCACTTCCATGTGGAGTAGATAAAGAAGGAATGCCAATAGGAATGCAATTAATAGGAAATAAATTTGCAGAAGATACAATATTAAATGTTGCTTATGTATTTGAAAAAGAAATAAAATTTAGAGAAAATTATAAACCAAAATTTAAAAAATAGGAGGAAAAAATGCAAAACGAAGATTATGAAGTTGTAATAGGACTTGAAGTTCATGCTGAACTTTCAACAAAAACAAAAATATTCTGTAATTGTTCAACAGAATTTGGAGCAGAGCCAAATACACATGTGTGTCCAGTTTGTATGGCTATGCCAGGAACTCTTCCTGTTTTAAATGAAAAAGTTGTAGAATATGCAGTAAAAGCAGGATTAGCAACAAATTGTTCAATAGCTAAAAAAAGTGGACATGCTAGAAAAAATTATTTTTATCCAGATTTACCAAAATCATATCAAATATCACAAGCAGATGATCCATTATGCAATAATGGTTATATAGAAATTGAAGATGATAATGGAAATAAAAAGAATATAAGAATATTAAGAATTCATATAGAAGAAGATGCTGGAAAGTTAAATCATAATGAATTTACCCAAGGAAGTTTAGTTGATTTAAATAGGGCAGGAGTTCCGCTAATAGAGATAGTATCAGAACCTGATATAAGATCAATTCAAGAAGCAGATAAATATTTGAAAAAATTAAAATCAATATTAGAATATATTGAAGTATCAGATTGTAAAATGCAAGAAGGTTCTTTTAGGGCAGATGTTAATGTTTCGGTACATAAGAAAGGAACACCATTTGGAACTCGTACAGAAATGAAAAATATGAATTCGTTTAAATCAATTTCTAGAGGAATTGAATATGAGATTGAAAGACAAATAGAAGTATTAGAAAAAGGTGGAAAAGTAGATCAAGAGACATTAAGATGGGATGATGTATCAGGAAGAACATTCTCTTTAAGAGATAAAGAGGATGCTCAAGACTATAGATATTTCCCAGAACCAGATTTAGTAGCAATTAAACTAGATGACGAATATGTTGAAAAGATAAGAAAATCTTTACCAGAATTACCAGAAAGTAGAAAAGCTAGATATATGTCTGAATATAAATTGTCAGAAAAAGATGCTAAGCTATTAACAGCTTCAAAATATCTATCAAATTTATTTGAAGATGCAGAGAAAATATGTAAAAATGCAAAAGCAGTCGCAAATTGGATATTATCAGATATTTCTCGTATTCTAAACGAAGAAGAATTAGAAGCAGAAAATATACCATTTACTGGAAAAGAACTTGCTGAAATGATTGAATTAATTGATAATGGAACAATTAGTTCAAAAATCGGTAAAGATGTATTAGAAGAATTATTTAAATTAGATAAACAAAATATTAAAGAGCCAAGCCAAATTATAAAAGAAAAAGGCTGGATTCAAATATC
>JAHHTB010000016.1 GCA_020024855.1 Fusobacterium sp. | reverse complement strand
CTAAACCACCTTAGTTGTCCAGTCCTCAACATTCCATATTTCTGTTACTACATCCATATAGAAATCAGGTTCATGGCTTACAAGAATAACAGTTCCTTTAAATTCTTTTACTGCCCTTTTTAATTCCTCTTTTGCTTCTATATCTAAATGATTTGTTGGCTCATCAAGTACAAGAAGGTTTGCCTCTCTATTCATTAATTTACAAAGACGAACTTTCGCATTTTCTCCTCCTGATAATACTTTCATCTGACTTGTAATATGATCTCTTGTTAAACCACATTTAGCAAGAGCAGCTCTTGCTTCTGCATTTGTCATACTTGGAAATTCATTCCAAATTTCATCAAGAGCAGTTGTTGTTGTAGCTATTTCTTCTTGTTCAAAATATCCTATTTCTAAAAATTGTCCATGTTCAACTTCACCAGAAACAGGTTTTATTTTTCTTAAAAGAGTTTTTAAAAGAGTTGATTTTCCTAAACCATTTACTCCTTTAATTGCTATTTTTTGATTACGTTCAACTGTAAAATTAAGTGGCTTTGTAAGTGGTTCTCCATAACCAATAACTAAATCTTTTACTGTTATAACCTCACGGCTTGGAGTACGTGCCTCTTTAAATCCAAATATTGGCTTTGGCTTTTCCCTTGCCATTTCAATTATATCCATTCTATCTAATTTTCTTTGACGATCTTTAGCTAGATTTGTTGTGGCTACACGAGCCTTATTCTTAGCTATGAAATCTTTTAAATGTTCTATCTCTTTTTGTTGTTTCTTATATGCTTGTTCTAATTGTCTTTTTTTAAGTTCATACATCTCTTGGAACTGATAATAATCTCCAGTGTATCTTGTTAGTTCAGCATTTTCCATATGATAGATTACGTTTGTTACAGAATTTAAAAATGGAATATCATGTGAAACAAGTATAAAAGCATTTTCATAATTTTGTAAAAAGTTTTTAAGCCAAATTATATGATTTTCATCAAGAAAGTTTGTTGGTTCATCAAGTATTAATATCATAGGATTTTCAAGTAGAACTTTAGCAAGAAGTATTTTGGCTCTCTGTCCACCAGAAAGTTCTGTTACATCTCTTTCAAGCCCTATATCCATAAGTCCAAGACCAGCTGCATATTCTTCTATTTTTGAATCTAAAGAATAAAAATCACCACTTTCAAGAATGCTTTGTATCTCACCAACTTCTTCCATAAGTACGTCCATTTCTTCTGGAGTACAATCTCCCATTTTATCATAAATAGCTATCATCTCTTTTTCAAGCTCAAACATATGATTAAAAGCTGAACGAAGAATATCACGAATTGTTTTTCCTTTTTCAAGAGTACTATACTGATCAAGGTATCCTGTTGTAATATGATTACACCACTCTACTTTTCCCTCATCTGGCATTAATTTTCCTGTGATAATATTTAAGAAAGTAGATTTTCCCTCTCCATTTGCACCAACAAGACCTATATGTTCTCCTTTTAAAAGACGAAAAGATACATTTTCTAAAATTTGTCTTGCCCCAAAGCCATGACTAACATTTGTAACATCTAAAATACTCATCTAGTTAAAACTCCTTTATATTAAAACATTTTTTATCATACAATGTTATTAGTATATCAAAAAAATTAATATTTGAAAAGAAAATAAAAAACCTCAAACATGAGGTTTTTTATAATTAAACTATAATATTTTTTATTCCCAGCACTCTGCATTTTCTGTTATACCAACATCTTTTGCTTTAAATACAGGATCTTTTCCAACTTTCTTTTGAGCTATATAATCATCAAGACAAATTTTAGCTATATTTCTAAGTCTTAAAATTGCATAAATATTTATCACTGCCATTAAAGCCATAAATAAATCTGCCAAACTCCAAACAAATTTAAGCTCTGCAATACTTCCATAACCTATCATGAAAAGACAAGCTAATCTATAAAGATTTAAATATGTTTTATTTTTAGGATATAAAAATTGAATATTTGCTTCTCCATAATAATAGTTTCCAACTAATGAACTAAAAGCAAAAAGGAAAATACAAATTGCTATGAAAGGACCTCCTATACTTCCTATTTGAGAAGTAAGTGCTTCTTGAGTAAGAGCTATTCCATCAGCTGTTGAAGTTTTATATGTTCCTGACACAAGAATTAAAAATGCTGTTGCACTACATACAATAAGTGTATCTGTGAAAACTGCTAAAGTTTGTACCAAACCTTGTTTTACTGGGTGAGTTACATGAGCAGTTGCTGCAGCATTGGGAGCACTTCCCATTCCTGCTTCGTTTGAGAATAAACCTCTTTTTATTCCTTGCATAACAGCAGCTCCTAGTGCTCCACCCATAAATTGTTCTGGACCAAAAGCACTTTTAACTATAAGAACTATTATACCAGGAAGTTCTTTTATGTTTAAGACTAATACTCCAATTACTATTACAACATAAACTACTGCCATAAGTGGAACTATTTTTTCAGAAATACTTGCTATTCTATGTATTCCACCAAATATTACAAGACCTGTAAGAATAAATAATACTATTGAAATTGTTGATCTTCCAATTCCAAAAGCATTTTCAAAAGCAAATGAAATTGTATTTGCTTGTACAGAGTTAAATACTAATCCATAAGTTATAGAAATAAGAATTGCAAAAACAAGTCCAAGCCACTTACAGTGAAGAGCTTTTTCTATATAATAAGCTGGTCCACCTTTAAAAGTTGTTCCATTTTTTTCTTTATATACTTGTGCTATTGTACTTTCAACAAAAGCTGATGCAGAACCTAAAAGAGCTATAAGCCACATCCAAAATACTGCTCCAGGTCCTCCAGCTGCCACTGCAAGAGCTACTCCTGCAAGATTTCCTGTTCCAACTCTTGAGGCTGTACTTATACAAAATGCCTGAAATGATGAAATTCCATGTTTAGCTTCTCCTGTTCCATCTTTTAAAAGAATAACCATCTCTTTCATCATTCTAAATTGAACAAAATTATTCTTTAGTGTAAAGTAAATTCCTGCACCTATAAGAAGAATAATTAATAAATAAGACCAAAAAATATTGTTTAAAAAATCTACAATCATAGATATAGTAGATATTATAGAAAAATCCACTCTTAAATCCCCCTTTAAAAAATTATTTATTAATTTAAAAATTATATGAAAAGATTATAGCTTATTGACTAAATAAATGCAAATATTTTTTATGAAAGGTTATAATATTTTTTATAAATAATATATACCTATCTTCATATTATTTATATATAATTAATGATATGAAAAATTAATTTTTTAATTATTTAACAAGAATATAAAAAAGCTCCCTTTCTAGTGAGAGCCTATTTTCTTATTCCTCTTTTCTTTTTTCATCTTCAATTGCTTGTCTATAATTAAGATTTTGTACCTCTTTTCTCATAACATAAACAGCTATAATAGCTGCTGTTGTATCTGCAATTGGAAAACTTAAAAGAGCACCTATTGCTCCAAATTTTAATGGTAGTAGGAAAGAAAGTGGGATTGAAAGCACTATCAATCTTAAAAAAATAAATCTTGATGTTATATACCCTTTTCCAACTGCCTGAAAATAATTTGTACAAGAAAGATATATTGCTGTACTTATCATCATTCCAAGATGAATATGAATACCTTTTACTGTATAATTTACTAATTCTGTATCATTTTTTACAAAAAATCCTGCTACAAATGGAGCTTTAAAAATTATAAAAGTTACAAGAATTAATGAGGCAACTGCTGTTATTGAGATGGAAGTATAAAAGGTATCCTTTACTCTTTGATAATTTTTTGCTCCCCAGTTATATGAAAGTATTGGTTGTCTTCCCTGATTAAGTCCAACATAACTTGTATTTATAAAATTCCTCAAAATTGACATTATTCCCATAGCAGCAAGGGCTATTTCTCCACCATAACGAACTAGTTGAATATTTAATACATAGACATATAAACCATTAAAAAATTGATTTAAAAAAGCTGATATTCCTATTGAAAAAATTCCTTTAAAAATTTTTGTATTAAATTTAATGTATCTTCTTTCTAATTTTAATAATGAACTTTTATAAAAATATATTGTCAATAAAATAGCTGGAATTATATTAGATACTGATGTTGCAAGAGCTGCACCTTTCATTCCCAAAGGAATAATCATAACTAAAAGATAATCTAAAATTATATTTGCAAAAGCTGAAGAGAGATTTATTATCATTGACATAATTGGATTTCCTTCAAGACGAACAAAGGCACAAAAAGAATTAAATATTAGTTGAAATATTATTGAAGGAAAAAAATATGCATTATATTCAAGAGCATATTTTATATTATGCTCTCCTGCTCCCATAAATTTTACTATTGGAATTTGAAAAATTATTCCAAAAATTGTATAAAAAGCTCCTAAAGCTATTACCATAAAAACAGATGTTCCTAAAACTTTTCTTGCTCCTGAAATATCTTCTTGTCCCATTTTTATCCCAGCAAGAGCTGCTCCACCCATACTAAAAAGCATAGCAGTTGCATTTAATAAAAGAATTATTGGAAATATTATAGCGATTGCTCCTATACCATTTCTTCCAACTGCTTGTCCAATAAAATATCTATCTGTTACATTATATATTATTATAGTAAGGGCTGATATTGTTGATGGAATTGAAAATTTTATTAATAAAGGAATGAGTTTTCCTTCTTTAAATTCTTTTTCTTGTTTTGTCATTTTTATCTCCATTTTTATAAATCTATAAATATTTATAATTTAATAACTATTTATACTTTAGATTATACTTTTTAATATATTTATTAGTCAATTGTTATCTATATAAAAATTTTTTAAGCCTTTTTTAATATTTTTATAAAATAAATAGTTAATGATTTGAAATTAAAATTCAAATATATAAAAATCATTCTGCATTTTAAATACAAAAATGATTGTAATATTCTTAAAAATATATTAAAATATAGTTATCTAAAAGATTTCGTAAAAAGGAGAGAATTTATGAAAGAATTACTTTTAAAAAATGCAAAAATAGTTTTAAAAGATAGAATAATTGAAGGTGATATCCTTGTTGTTGATGGAATTATAAAAGATATTTCTGAAAAAAAATCAAATGAGGTTTGCTCATCTGAAACTAAATCTATAAATCTTGATGGAAAATATGTTGTTCCTGGATTTATAGATATACATATTCATGGTTCAAATGGTGCTGATGCTATGGATGGAACTACAGATGCACTAAGAACAATATCTTCATATGTAGTAACTAAAGGAACTACAAAATTTTTAGCTACTACTCTAACAAGTTCAAAAGAAGAACTTATTAATGTTTTAAAAATAGCTGGAGAGTTACAAAATAAAGAACTTGATGGAGCAACAATATTTGGTGTTCATATGGAAGGTCCTTATTTTGATATTGAATACAAAGGAGCTCAAAATGAAAAATATATGAAACCAGCGACAGAAAAAGAAATTAAAGAATACCTTGATGTTAAACCTGGATTAGTAAAGCTTATGTCTTTATCTCCACATACAGAGCAGTCTATTGAAACTATTAAATTTTTAAGAGAAAATAATGTTATTGTTTCAGTTGGACATTCTGCTGCTAAATTTAATGATGTTATGAAAGCTATTGATGCTGGGCTTTCTCACTCTACTCATACATTTAATGGAATGAGAGGAATAAATCATAGAGAACCAGGAGTTGCTGGAGCTGCTCTTATTAGTGATAAAATAAATGCTGAAGTTATTTTTGATAAAATTCATATTCATCCTGAAATTGTAAGACTTATGTTAAAAGCTAAAGGAACTGATAAAGTTGTATGTATAACAGATGCTATGGCTGCTACTGGTCTTCCTGAAGGAGATTACAAACTTGGTGAACTTGATGTTTATGTTAAAGATAACCAAGCAAGACTTAAATCAAATGATTCTTTAGCTGGAAGTGTTCTTACGCTAGATAAAGCATTTAGACATGTTATGGAACTTGGTTACTCAATTCATGATGCAGTAAGAGTTACAAGTACAAATGCTGCTATTGAATTTGGTATCAATGCGGGAAGTATTGAAGTTGGAAAAGATGCTGATTTTGCTATCCTTGATGAAAACTATAATGTAGACATGACTGTTGTAAATGGGAATGTAAAATTTCAAAGATAATTTAAAATAAAAAATAGTTAAAATTAAAAGCTGATGCAAATTGATATTTAAAAAATTAGTTTGTATTGGCTTTTTTATATTAGAAATTTTTGATTTTTCTTTTAAATATACTAAAATATACTTAAAAAATACTTATATATAAAAAATCAAACATAACAAGACCTTTTTATTTCAATTAATTTACAATTTTAGAACATATCTTTTTGCACTATACATCTTAACTTAAAATTTAATGAACATTAAGGTAGAGTTTATTTTTTTTGTTATTTCGTTACTTAATATAAATAAATATGTTATATTTATTTATATTCTCTTTCTCTGTTCTATTGTTGAAATTTAGAAAATAATTCTAAAAAATTTCTTTTAAATATGATAAAATTATTGATAACATAATCCTACACTAATTAATTTAAGGAGGAGTAATTGAGTAAGGACTTTTTTGATAATAAAATATATGATATTTTTAACAAAGAAAGAGATTGTTCAGAAGGATGTCTTGCATCATATATTCCAGAACTTACAAAAATAAATCCTAATCTAAAAGCATTAAGTATTATTACTTTTAATGGGGAAGAAGTCAATATAGGTAATTTTAACTATAGATTTACAATACAAAGTATTTCTAAAATATTTCTTTTAGCTTTATCTCTTATAGATAATAGTGAAGAAGAAGTATTTCGTAAGATTAGTGTTGAACCAACAGGAGATCCATTTAATTCAACATTAAGACTTGAAACAAATCAAAAAGTTTTTAATCCTTTTATAAATGCAGGTGCTTTAACTACTGCATCGATGATAAAAGGAAAAAACTCTGAAGAAAAAATTGAAAGATTGAAAAAATTTATAAGCAGTTTTACTGATACAAAAGAAATTAATATTAATAAAACAATATATGAATCTGAGTATAAAACGGCAAATAAAAATAGAGCTATATCTTATCTTTTAAAAACAATAGGAGTCCTTGAAACAGATGTAGAAGACAACCTTTTATTTTATACAATGGCTTGTGCTATATCTCTTTCTACCAAAGAACTTGCAAAAGTAGGACTTATACTTGCGTCAGGAGGAATAAATTCAAGAAATGAAGTTATTCTTTCTAAAAGAATCTGTAAAATTATAACAGCTCTTATGACTACTTGTGGAATGTATGACCATTCTGGAAATTTTGCTACTAATGTTGGTATCCCTGCTAAAAGTGGAGTTAGTGGTGGAATTCTCGGAGTTATTCCTAAAAAAATGGGGATATGTAGTTTTAGTCCAATTATTACAGAGCAAGGGAATAGTGTAATAGGTGTTGAAATATATAAAGATTTATCTGAAATTTATAATCTTAATATATTTTAAATTTTTAATCAGTAAAATTAAATAGGAGGAAAATTGAAAGAAAAAAGAAACTTAACATTTAAAGTAAAAGAGCCAAATGAATTAATGAAATTTCTTATAGAAAGTATGCCTAAGAAAAATAGAAATAATATTAAATCTCTTTTAAAAAATAAACAAGTATTAGTTGATGGAGCAGCAATATCTCAATTTAACCATCCTTTAGTCTCAGGACAGGAAATAATGATTACAGAATCAAGACTTTCTGAAAAAGATATGAAAGGAATAAAAGTTGTTTATGAAGATGAATATCTTATTGCTATTGAAAAGGCTTCTGGGATTCTTTCTATAGCAACTAACAAAGAGAGAGAAAAAACAGCTTATAACATGGTTAAAAATTATGTTAAAGCAAGAAATCCTCTTGAAAAATTATTTATTGTTCATAGACTTGACAGAGAAACTTCTGGAGTTATGATTTTTGCAAAAACAGAAGAAATGCAACAAATTTTACAAACTAACTGGCAAGATATGGTTCTTGAAAGAACTTATGTTGCTGTTGTTGAAGGAAAAGTTGAAAAAAATAGTGATACTATTATTTCTTACCTAAAAGAAAATTCAGCTTTTGTTACTTTCTCTAGTGAAAAAGAGATAGAGGGATCTAAAAAAGCTATAACACACTATAATGTATTAAAAAGAAGTAAAGGTTTCTCTCTCGTTGAAGCTAAAATTGAAACAGGAAGAAAAAACCAAATTCGTGTACATATGCAAACTCTTGGACATAGCGTTGTAGGAGATAAAAAATATGGAGCAACAACAAATCCTTTAGGTCGTTTAGGTCTTCATGCTAAATCTATTATATTTAAACACCCAAAAACTGGAAAAGTTCTTTCTTTCCAAACAGGAATACCTGTTAAATTTAATGGAATGTTTAAAAAACAATAATATAATATTTATGGGGAGTACAAAATGATATTAATAAGTGCATGTCTTGCAGGAATCAACTGTAAATATAGTGGTAAAAATAATCTTCACCCATTTTTTAAAAATCTGGTTAACAATGGAAAAGCTGT
The DNA here is from genome assembly GCA_020024855.1 of Fusobacterium sp. Classification (GTDB taxonomy): domain Bacteria; phylum Fusobacteriota; class Fusobacteriia; order Fusobacteriales; family Fusobacteriaceae; genus Fusobacterium_B. Next base: position 11,465 of record JAHHTB010000016.1, on the reverse strand, counting down.
GCCTATTTGTCCAGAACAACTTGGTGAGCTTGTTACTCCAAGAGATCCTGCTGAAATAATAAAAGATAAATTTGGAAATATTAAAGTTGTTACCAAAAATGGAGTTGATGTTACAGAGGGATATGTACTTGGAGCTAAAAGAGCTCTTGCTATTGCAAAAGTATTAGATGTAAAAACTGCTATTTTTCAAAGCAGAAGCCCCTCTTGTGGATGTGGAACTATTTATGATGGAACTTTTTCAAAACATTTAATATCTGGCAATGGGATTACTACAGAATTGTTTATTAAAAATGGAATAAAAGTTTTTTCAGATGAAGATTATTTAAAGCAATTTTTCAGTAAATAAGTTAAGTATAGAAATTAGATTTTTTATTTATCTATCTATAAAATTTAATATCATTCATCAAATTCAAAGAGGTGAAAATATGGTTTTAAAAAATACTTTAAACTTTGACAATGAAATGGAAATATTTCACCAAGGTATTAATCCTAGACTTCATCATCTTCTTGGGTCTAGGCTTGTTACACAAAAAGGAAAAAGAGGTGCTGAATTTAAAGTTTGGGCACCAAATGCAAAAGAAGTTAGGGTAGTAGGAGAATTTAATAAATGGAATGGACAAAAACATTTAATGAAATTCAACTCTAAAAATGAAGTTTGGTCTATTTTTATTCCAAATATTAAAGAAGGGGATATTTATAAATATGAAATTACAACTAGAGATGGAAAAATATTTTTAAAATCAGATCCTTTTGCTTTTTATTCTGAGTTAAGACCAAATACAGCTTCTGTTGTAAAAGATGTTCTTTCTCCATATTCTTGGGAAGACAGTGAGTGGATGAAAAAAAGAGAATCTTTTAATTCTTATGAAAATCCAATGAATATTTATGAACTACATTTTGGTTCATGGAAAAAGAGAGCTGTTGAAAAAGAATTAGGAAGAGAGAAAGAGGAAGATGGAAGAGGATTTTATTCCTATAAAGAAATTGCAGATAGACTTCTTCCTTATGTTCTTGAAATGGGATATACTCATGTTGAAATAATGCCTTTAGCTGAACATCCCCTTGATGATTCTTGGGGATATCAAACAACAGGATATTTTTCTATTACAAGTAGATATGGGGATCCTAATGAATTTAAATATCTTGTAAATAAATTTCATAAAGCTGGAATTGGTATTATAATGGACTGGGTTCCTGGACATTTTTGTAAAGATAATCATGGATTATATAGATTTGATGGGACAACTCTTTTTGAATATCAAGATGATAGAAGAGGAGAAAATTATGGATGGGGAACTGCAAATTTTGATTTAGGAAAGCCTGAAGTAAGAAGTTTTTTAATTTCAAATGCCGTTTTTCTTTATGAAGTTTATCATATTGATGGAATAAGAGCTGATGCTATTTCAAATATAATTTATATGGAATATGGAAAACCTGAAATACATGGCTTAAAAAATAAATTTGGTGGAGATGAGGATATAGAATCTATTGAGTTTTTAAAAGAACTTAATAAAACTATTTTTGAATATTTTAAAAACCCTCTTATGATAGCAGAGGAAGCTACAGCCTGGCCTCTTGTTACAAGACCGGTATACATTGGTGGACTTGGATTTAATTATAAATGGAATATGGGTTGGATGAATGATATGCTTAAGTATATGGAACTTGATCCTATCTATAGAAAATACAATCACAATCTTATTACATTTTCATTAATGTATAGTTTTTCTGAAAATTTTATTTTATCACTTTCACATGATGAGGTTGTTCATGGTAAAAAATCTCTTCTTGATAAAATGTTTGGACATTATGAAAATAAATTTGCTTCACTTAGAATGTTTTATGGATATATGTATACTCATCCAGGTAAAAAATTATTATTTATGGGAGGAGAATTTGGACAATTTATTGAGTGGAGATTTTATGAAGAACTTGAATGGAAACTTTTAAAATATCCTATTCATGATAGTATGAAATCATATGTAAGAGATTTAAATCATCTTTATAAAAAAGAAAGATCTCTTTGGGAGTTAGATTGTACAAGTGATGGTTTTCAATGGATAGATCATAATAATACAGATCAAAGTATAATATCTTATGTAAGAAAAAGTAGAGATAAAAACGATTATTTAGTTATTGTTTGTAATTTTACCCCTGTTCATTATTCTAATTTTAAAATAGGGATTCCAAGAATTACAGATTATGAAGAAATTTTTAATAGTGATAGAGATATTTATGGTGGGTCAAATGTTAGAAATATAGGAATAATTAAACCTATTATAGAAGAAAAACATGGAATGCCTTATTCAATATCGCTAGAAATTCCTCCATTATCTACTATAATTTTAAAACCTAAATTTATTTCAAAACATAATTTAATAAAATAAAAAATGTATGATTTAATTATATTCATATAAAAGTAAAAATCAGAAAGGAGTAGGTATTTATGAAAAAAGAAATTATTGCAATGGTATTAGCTGGTGGACAAGGAAGTAGGCTAAAATTATTAACTAAAAATAATGCAAAACCAGCTGTTCCTTTTGGTGGAAAATATAGAATTATAGATTTCCCTTTAAGTAACTGTTCAAACTCAGGAATTGACACTGTTGGAGTCCTTATTCAATATAAGCCACAAATTCTTAATAACTATATTGGAATAGGAAGAGCTTGGGATTTAGATAGAAACTTTGGTGGAATCAGTCTTTTACCTCCATATATGCAGGAAAATGGTGGTTGGTGGTATAAGGGTACTGCTAATTCTATTTATCAAAATATAGATTTTATTGAAGAGTATGATCCTGATTATGTTCTTATTCTTTCAGGGGATCATATTTATAAAATGGACTACAATAAAATGCTTAAATATCACAAAGAACATGATGCTGATGCTACAATAGCAGTTATTGATGTTAGTCTTGAAGAAGCTTCAAGATTTGGAATTATGAATGTTGATGAAAACAAAAAAATTTATGAATTTGAAGAAAAACCTGCTCACCCAAAAAGCACTCTTGCTTCAATGGGAATTTATATTTTTAATTGGAAAGCTCTTAAACAAGCTCTTATTGAAGATGAACAAAATTCAAGCTCAACTAATGACTTTGGAAAAGATATTATTCCAAAAATGCTTGGAGAAAATCGTAAACTTATGGCTTATCCATTCAAAGGATATTGGAAAGATGTTGGAACAATAGAAAGTCTTTGGGAAGCAAATATGGACTTAATAAATGAAGATATTGATTTTGATATCTATGATAAAAACTGGAAAATTTATTCTCAAGCTCCAAATAAACCTGGACAAGTTATAGGAGAAAATGCAAAAATTAAAAATTCTCTTATAACTGAAGGTTGTGTTGTTAAAGGTGAAGTTGAAAACTCTGTTCTTTTCTCAGGAGTGTATATTGAAGAGGGAGCAAAAATTACTAATTCTGTAATTATGTGTGATACAAAAATAGGTAAAAATTCAAAGATTGATAAAGCTATTTTTGGAAGAAAAGTTATTATTGGAGATAATCTTGAGATTGCAGGTAAATCTGAAATTCTTCTTATTGAAGAAGATAGAGTAGTAAATGAGAATATAATAAAATAATTGAAGGGAGATGGAAATTATGCTTAAAAATTATATTGGAATATTAAGTGCTATTGAAAATAAAGAAAATTTAAGAAGACTTGCTGCACATAGAGCCATAGCTTCTATCCCATTAGCTGGAAAATATAGAGTAGTAGACTTTATGCTTTCTAATATGTCTAATGCAGGTATAACAACTGTTGGAATTTTTACAGATAATGATTCTCGTTCATTAAGAGATCATGTTGGTACTGGAAGAGCTTGGGAATTAAATAGAAGACATGGTGGAATTTTTGTTTTTAGTTTTAATAGAAGCATGAATGCTAACTATGATGTTCAAATGATTAAAGATAATCTTGAGTTCCTGTATAAATCAAAAGAAGAAAATATAGTTTTTTCTTCAAGTTATATGATAGCAAATCTTGATTTAAAAGCTGTTGTGGCTGAACATGAATCATCTAAAAGAGATATTACTGTTGTTTATAAAAAAATAAATGATGGAAATAAAAATTTTATTGATTGTGATTGTTTAAAATTTGATGGAGATAATAGGGTTATAGATGTTTGTAAGAATACTGGTGCAGAAGAAAATATAAATATCTGTGCTGAAATTTTTATAATGAAAAAAGAGCTTCTTTTATCATTAATTGAAAAATATGCCTATATAGACTATGCTTATAAATTAAAGGCTGTTGTTTATGAAAATATACATAAACTTATTGTTAAAGGATATGAATATAAAGGATATCTTGCTTGTATAAATTCTCTTCTTTCTTACTACAAAACAAATATGGATATGTTATCAGTAGATGTTACAAGAGAGCTTTTCTTTAATGAATCTAATCCTATTTACAGTAAATCAAAAGATTCTCCACCTACAAGATATTATGATGGTTCTGTTGTAAAAAATGCTCTTGTAGCAAATGGATGTATAATAAAAGGTTCTGTTAAACATAGTATTGTTTCAAGATATTCAGTTATTGAAGAAGGGGCAGAAATAGAAAATTGTATCTTACTTCAAAACTGTACAGTTAAAAGTGGAGTAAAAATAAAAAATGTTATTATTGATAAAAATGTTACTCTTGATTCAGGAACTGAGTTAAAAGGAAGTGATATTTATCCACTTGTTATAGAAAAAGAAATTTCTATGAAATAATTAGGAGGTCTAAAAATGAAAGTATTATTTGTTGCTTCTGAGGCTGCTCCTTTTTTAAAAACTGGAGGACTTGCAGATGTAGCTTTGTCTCTTCCAAAATATCTAAAAAAATCAGGTATTGATATTAGAGTTATTATACCTAAATATGGAAAAATTGCTGATGAATTTAAAAATAAAATGAATCATATTGCTGAATATTCTGTTCCAGTTGGTTGGAGAAATCAATATTGTGGGCTTGATCATATTAAATATGATGGTGTTGATTTCTATTTTATAGATAATGAATATTATTTTAAGAGACATGAACCATATGGACATTATGATGATGGAGAAATTTTCTCTTTCTTCTCAAGAGGAGTTTTAGAATCAATAAAACATATTGATAATTTTATTCCTGATATTATTCACTGTAATGATTGGCATAGTGGAATGGTTCCTGTTCTTCTTGATGCTTTTTATAGATATGATATAAGATTTCAAAATATAAAAACAGTATATACTATACATAACCTTAAATATCAAGGAATTTTCTCAAGAAATATTTTAACTGATCTTCTTGGACTTAATGATTCTTATTTTACTGAAGATAAATTAAAATTCTATGATGCAATATCATTTATGAAAGGTGGAATAATTTATTCTGATATAGTTAATACAGTAAGTGAGTCTTATGCTAATGAAATAAGAACTCCATATTATGGAGAGAATCTAGATGGATTATTAAATGGTATAAGTTATAAACTTTATGGTATTGTAAATGGAATAGATCATGATGCATATAATCCAAGAAAAGATAAAAATATTCCAAAAAATTTCGGACTTACTACAATGAAGAATAAATTAATAAATAAAGCCGAATTACAAAAACAACTAGGACTTCCAATTGATAAAGATATTCCTGTTATAGGACTTGTTTCAAGACTTGTTAATCAAAAAGGATTAGACCTTATCAAAGGAGTTATAGAAGAAATTTTACATCTTGATATACAACTTGTTATATTAGGAACTGGTGAACAAACTTATGAAGATTTATTTGAATACTACTCACACATTTACCCTGAAAAATTATCTTCAAATATTGGTTTTAGTGATAAACTTGCAAAACTTATATATGCTGGTGCAGATATGTTCTTAATGCCATCTTTATTTGAGCCTTGTGGTATAGGGCAGCTTATAGCTTTAAGATATGGAACTGTTCCTATTGTAAGAGAAACTGGTGGTCTTAAAGACACTATTATACCATATAATAAATATACTGGTGAAGGAAATGGGTTCTCTTTTACAAATTATAATGCACATGATATGCTTAATGTAATTCAACTTGCTGTTGAAACATTTAAAGATAAAAAACAATGGCTTGCAATCCAAAAAAATGGAATGAAAGCTGAAACTAGCTGGAAAGATTCTGCTAAAAAATATAATGAACTATACAAAAAGCTTATGTAACAAAAGATTTTGGTTTTAAAGTAAGGAGTAGTGGACAAATTGCAAATAACAAAAGAACAGATCAAACAAGACTATTTAAAAAGATTAACTTTCACTTTTGCTGAAGGAGTAAATGAAGCTTCTCTTGATCATAAATATTTAGCTCTTGGGAAATTAATAAAAGACTATGTAACAGAAGGTTGGGCTGAAACAAATAGAGTTTATACTGAAAAAAAATTAAAACAGACTTATTATTTTTCAATGGAATTCCTAATTGGAAAACTTCTTGATACATATTTAATAAATCTTGGTATAAAAGATTTATGTAAAGAAGCTCTTGCTGAATTAGGAATAGATCTTGAAGAACTTGCTGCTATGGAACCTGATGCTGGACTTGGAAATGGTGGACTTGGTAGACTTGCTGCTTGTTTTATGGATTCAATGGCATCTCTTTCTCTTCCTGCTCATGGATGTGGTATCCGTTTCAAGCATGGACTTTTCAAGCAAAAAATTGTTGATGGTTATCAAGTTGAAAAATTAGATGACTGGTTAAAAACAGATTTTGTATGGGAAGTTAAAAAAGCAAATAGAAGTATAAACATTAACTTTGGTGGGCATGTTTATATGAGAAAAGTGGGAAATAAACTACAACCTGTATATGAAAATTGTGAGGTTATAAAGGCTGTTCCTTACGATGTACCTATTGTTGGTTTTCATACAAAAAATGTTAATACTTTAAGATTATGGAGTGCTGAAATTGACGAGAGTGATATTAATTTATCTTCTCTTCAACGTGGAGATTATTTAAGATATTTAGAACATAAATATTCTGTTGAAGAAATTTCTCAAGTTTTATATCCTGATGATTCTAGTGAATCAGGAAGAAGATTAAGACTTAAACAAGAATATTTCTTTGTAAGTGCTGGAATACAAACTATTGTAAATAGATTTAAAAAGACTGGAGAACCTATAACAGAACTTCATAATTATATAGCTATCCATATAAATGATACTCACCCTGCTGTGGCTGTGGCTGAACTTATGAGAATTCTTCTTGATCAAGAGGAACTTGAGTGGGAAGAAGCATGGAGAATCACTGTAAAAACTCTTGCTTATACAAACCACACTATAATGGCTGAGGCTCTTGAAAAGTGGCCAAAAGATATGTTTGAAAAACTTCTTCCTAGAATATATATGATAGTTGAAGAAATTAACAGAAGATTCTGTCTTGAAGCTTCTCAAAAATATTATGGAGATTGGAACAAAATAAATAATATGTCTATTATCCAAAATGGAAATATAAAAATGGCTAATCTTGCTATTGTTGGTTCTCACTCTGTAAATGGAGTTGCTTGGCTTCATACTGAAATTTTAAAACATAGAGAGTTAAAAGATTTCTATGAAATGTATCCAGAAAGATTTAATAATAAAACTAATGGTATCACACATAGAAGATGGCTTATAAAAGCAAATACTGATTTGGCAAATCTACTTGTTGATACTATTGGTTATGACTGGGTAGAAAATCCACCAGAAATGAAAAAATTAATGAACTATGTTAACGATAAAAAATTTCTAAAAAAATTAGGAGCTATTAAGCATAAAAGAAAAGTTCAAGTAGCTGAATTTGTAAAAAAATCTTATGGAATAGATATTGATCCTAATTCCATTTATGATATTCAAGTAAAAAGATTACATGCTTACAAACGTCAACTTCTTAATATTTTCAATATCATAAATTTATACAATGAACTTAAGGCTAATCCTAAAAAAAATATTGTTCCTAGAACATTCTTCTTTGGAGCAAAGGCTGCACCAGCTTACTATCTTGCTAAACAAGTTATAAAACTTATAAACTGTGTGGCTGATAAAATTAATAATGACCCAGATATTAATGGAAAAATTAAAGTTGTATTCCTTCAAAACTATGGTGTAACTCTTGCTGAAAAAGTTATCCCTTCTGGAGATATTAGTGAACAAATTTCTACTGCATCAAAAGAAGCATCTGGTACAGGAAATATGAAATTTATGATGAATGGTGCTATTACAATGGCTACTCTTGATGGGGCTAATGTGGAAATTGACCAAGTGGTTGGAAGAGATAATATAATTGTATTTGGTTTAACTTCTGAGCAAGTTATGGACTACTATGCACATGGTGGCTACAATGCTTATGATACATTTAATAATGACCCTAGATTACAACTTATTATTAATCAATTAAAGAATGGTTTCTTTGGAGTAGGACCTGATGAATTCAACCTTATCCTTAAAAATCTATTTGATACAAATGATGAATTCTTTGTTTTCAAAGATTTTGATTCTTATGTAAAAGCTCAAGAAAAAGTTGACGAATTATATAAAGATAAAGAAAAATGGTTAAAAATGAGTTTAATCAATATAGCAAATTCAGGTATATTTTCTTCTGATAATACTATTAGAAAATATGCTGATGAAATTTGGAATATAAAATCTAATAAAATAGGAGAATAAAATAGTTTTATATTCTTAAGAAGAGGGGACTTAATTTATGGAACATAATTGGAATGATGAATATGTAAGATTTAATTCTCAAGATATAGAATATAAATCTCCTTATGGGGCTGTGCCTTGTGGTGAAAAAATAAATTTTAAAATTGAAATAAATGAAAAAGCAATGGTTGAAAATGTAAGATTACATGTTCTTGAAGATAATAAAACTAATACTAGTTGCCCCCATAGAGTTGAATACTCTATGGAGGTTTCATCTTCTAAAATAAAAGATAACGAAACACTTATAAACTACACTTGTTCTATTAATTCTCCAGTTGTTCCAAATTTATTATTTTATTATTTTGAATTAAAACTTAAAAACGGAGTAATAAAATTTTACGGAAATAATTTTGATGAACTTGGAGGAAAAGGAAATATTTATGATTCATTTCCTAAAACTTATCAAATAACAACATACTATCCTGATAGTAAAACTCCTGATTGGTTTAAAAAATCTATAATTTATCAAATTTTCCCTGATAGATTTTTTAATGGAAATGCTGATGGAAAAGTAAATTCCCCAAAAAAGAATAGCTTTATATATGGAGATTGGAATGATTTACCTCTATATGTTAAGGGAGCAAATGGGGATATTCTTCGTTGGGATTTCTTTGGTGGAAATCTTTTAGGAATTACAAAAAAATTAGATTATTTAAAAGAGCTTGGAATAAATCTTATCTATCTTAATCCAATTTTTAAAGCTAGAAGTAATCACAGATATGATACAGGAGATTATAAAGAGATTGATTCTATGCTTGGAACAGAAGATGATTTTAAAGAATTGATTTCTCAAGCAAAAAAAAGAGGAATAAATATCATACTAGATGGGGTATTTAATCACACTGGTATGGATAGTAAATATTTTAATGCTTTTAAATCTTATAATTCAATAGGAGCTCACAACTCTCAAGATTCTCCTTATTATGATTGGTATACTTTCTATAATTTCCCAAATGACTATAACTGTTGGTGGGGAATTAAAGATTTACCATGTGTAAATGAACTGTCAAAATCTTTTGTTGACTATATTATCAATTCTGAAGATAGTGTTGTTAATAAATGGATGAAAATGGGAATAAAAGGTTGGCGTCTTGATGTTGCTGATGAGTTACCAGGAGAATTTTTAAAAACCTTAAGAAAAAAATGCCATGAAAATGATGAGAACTCTATTCTTCTTGGGGAAGTGTGGGAAGATGCTACAAATAAAATAAGCTATGATGTAAGAAGAGAGTATATGAGTGGTAGAGAGCTTGACTCTGTTACAAATTATCCTTTTAGAAATTATTTTCTTGATTTTTTTGCAAATAGGATTGATAGTTTTAAATTAGTAAAACTTTTTGAAAAAATGAAAGAAAATTACCCACAAGAAAACTTTTATTCTCTTGTAAATATTCTTGGGACTCATGATGTTGCTAGAATAATTAATATGACTGAAAGTGTTTCTGAAATTATGCAAAACATTGTGTATAATAATGATTTCTATAAAGAAAAAATAGCAAAAAATAAAGACATATTTAAAGATTCAGAAATTAAAATGCTTAAGCTTATAATTCTTATGCAGATGTCTTTCCCGGGAATTCCTATTATATATTATGGTGATGAGGCTGGTTTACACGGAGAAACTGACCCAGATAATAGACGTACATTCCCATGGGGAAATGAAAATAAAGATATTCAAAATTATTATAAAACTTTGATAGCTTTAAGAAATAAAAATGAATTTTTTACAACAGGATATTTCAAACAAGTATTTTTAAATGAAGATGTTTATGGAATTATTCGTTATTCAAAAAATAATCTTGATTCTTTCAATAAGCCTCTTAAAGAAAATGAAAATAATTTTGCATTTGTATTTATAAATAGAAATCCTATTATTTCATTTGATGTAAAATTAAATATTAATGATTATCCTGAAATATTTAGCAATAAAAATTTCACTTCTTTGAAATCTTTTTTTGATAAAGAAAATATAAAAATTAAAGAAAATGAAGTAATCTTTACAATAGAACCATTAAGTTCTAAAATATTATCAAGTAATAATTTATAAATAAAAGTTGTTGTAGATTTGTATAAAATTTACAACAATTTTTTTTATTTTAAAATTGACATTTTAAAATAAAAAAGCTATCATTTATTATCAGTTAAAATATTGTTTTATTGTGTGTAATATGTAGTACTTCTTTCTTTAATAAGGAGATGATGCCTATGACATTTAGTGTTTTTTGAATTTTCAAAAAATATTTTTGTCATGGGCATTTTTTTATAAATAAATCTAAAAAGGGAGGAAATATATGACTAATCCTATTAGTGATTTATATGTAAAATTTATGGAAAATATAGAGCCTTATTTAAAAAAATATCCATATGTTTTTGGAATAATTGCAGGAGGATTATTTTTCTTTGGAGCTATTTTTAATTGGAAATGGATTTGTAATCCCACAGGCTCAAAAAGATTTCTGTTAACTGTATATGAAATTTTTGGAGAAAAAGGATTTAGATTTTTTACAGGATTATTTGGGGCAATAATAATGATTATTTGTGTAATTGAATGGCTAAAAAAATAATTTATATGGAGAAAAAATATGAATAAACATTTTATAAATTTAACAGTTGAAAATATAGAAAAAGAACATTTATGTTGTGCTATTTCTGATAAAAAACATCAAATGGGAGTGATTGCAAAAAAGAATTGGTTGAAAGAAAGAGTTAGGGAAGGACATATTTTTCGTAAGCTTGATGAAAAGGGAAAAGTTTTTATTGAATATGCTCCACTTGAAACTGCATGGG
>JAHHTB010000159.1 GCA_020024855.1 Fusobacterium sp. | reverse complement strand
CCACACAAAACCTAGAAAGTATGTAAAATTTAAAATAAGTAAAAATGTAGAAGATAAATTATAATAAATTTAATGATAAAAATAACTTTTAATAAGTTTTGATAAAGATATAAAAAATCTCCCTTGATATTAAGTAAGATTATTACTTATAAATTATTAATAATCAAGAGAGATTTTTATTTACACAAAATTTGTGATACTATAATTTTAAATTTATTTTGTAACAGGTTTTTTAATATAACCAAGAATAAGAGCAGTTACAACAGAACCTATTATAATTGAAGCAAGATACATTATAGGGTGAGTAACCACAGGGATTACGAAAATTCCTCCATGAGGAGCAGGAAGAAGAACACCAAAATACATAGAAAGTGCTCCAGCTATTGAAGCTCCAATTATAGAAGCTGGGATAACTCTCATAGGGTCTGCTGCTGCAAATGGAATTGCTCCCTCAGTTATAAATGAAAGTCCCATGATGTAACAAGTTTTTCCTGTGTCAATCTCCTCTTTTGTAAATTTATTTTTAAAGAATGTTGTTGCAAGAGCTATTCCTAATGGTGGCACCATTCCCCCTGCCATTACAGCAGCATGTGGGGCATAATCTCCTGCTGTTATCATCATAATACCAAAAGTGAAAGCAGATTTATTAATTGGTCCACCCATATCTGTTGCCATCATTCCAGCAAGAATTGCTCCAAGTAAGATTAAATTTCCTGTTCCAAGAGATTTTAAGAACAGAGTAACAGAGTTATTAAGAGAAGCAATAGGGTCAACAATAATTCCATACATTAATGCACCTGTAATAAATATTCCAAATAGAGGATATAGAAGAACAGGCTTTAATCCCTCAAAACTATCAGGAAGTTTACTAAATAATTTTTTTAGTAAAACAACAGTGTATCCACCAAGGAATCCACCAATAAGTCCACCAAGGAAACCTCCACCATTATTAAGTGAGATAAGTCCTCCAACCATTGCAGGAGCAAAACCGGGTCTATCAGCAATACTCATTCCAATAAATCCAGCCATAACAGGAACCATTAAGAAGAAAGCATTTCCTCCACCAATATCACTAAGAAGTTTTGCAACTGGATTAGAAGAATTTATACCAAACATAAATGAAATGGCAATAAGTATACCTCCACCAACTACGAAAGGAAGCATATTTGAAACACCAGACATAAGATGTTTGTAAAATCCTGTTTTCTCTTTTTTACCGTTAGAACTTACTGTATTTCCATCAGCTTTATATATAGGTGCTTTTTTATTTAAAGCATTATTTATTAATTGTTCAGGATTTTTTATTCCCTCTTTTACTGGTACGATTTCAACATTTTTTCCATTAAATCTAACCATTTCAACATTTTTATCAGCAGCTACAATAATTCCTTTTGCATTTTTGATTTCTTCGTCAGTAAGCATATTTTTAATACCAGTTGAACCATTTGTTTCAACTTTAATTTTTACACTCATTTCTTTAGCTTTTTTAATAAGAGCATCAGCAGCCATATAAGTGTGAGCTATACCAGTAGGACAAGCAGTTACTGCAAGAACATCGTAAGAGCTATTAGAAGAATTTTCTTCCTCTTTTTCATTAGAATCTGTTCCTAATATTTCTAAAACTTCATTTGGAGTTTTAACATTTAAAAGTTTTTCTCTCACATCATCATCTAAAAGCATAGTAGTAAGCTTTGATAAAACTTCTATATGAGAATCAGAAGCATTTGCAGGGGCAGCAATCATAAAAAATAATTTTGATGGCTCACCATCAAGAGATTCATAATCAACTCCCTCTTTTGATAATCCAAAAGCGATACTAGGTATTTTTACTGCAGAAGTTTTAGCATGAGGAATAGCTATTCCCTCCTCAAGTCCAGTAGAACTTTGTGCCTCTCTTTTTAAAATCTCTTTTTTATACTCCTCTTTATCATTAAGTTTTCCAGCAGAGTATAAAATATCAACCATTTCATCAATAATTTCTGACTTTGTTTTTCCTTTTAGATGTAAATTAATACAATCTTTTGTAAGCATTTTATCTAGCATATAGTACTCTCCTTTTCTATTTTTATATCATCTAACAAACTTTTCATTTTTTCTAAACTAGTAAGCCCCTCACTGAATGCAGTGGCACTTCCTGAAGCTATTCCATATTTATATGCATCTTTTATTTCCATATTATTTGTAATACCATAAAGAACACCAGCAATCATAGAATCTCCAGCTCCAACAGAACTTACAAGCTCACCCTTAGGAACATTTCCAATGAAAACTTTTTTTTCAGTAATAAGGACAGAGCCATTTTTACCTAAAGAGATGATGACATTTTCACTACCAAGCTCCCTTAATTTTTTTCCAGCTTTAATAATATCTTCAAGAGTTTCATATTTTTCATTAAAAAATTCCTCAAGTTCAACATTGTTTGGCTTTGTTAAATACACACCTTTTGTAAGAGCAGATTTATATGGCTCTCCTCTTGTGTCAAGAATAACCTTAACCCCTTTAGGTAAAATATTTATTATCTCTTCATATATATTTGAACTAAGAGATTTAGGTACACTTCCTGAAAGAACAAGAATATCTCCCTCTTTAATAGATTTTATTGTTTCTAAAAATTTTTCATATTCATTTTGAGAAATATTTGGTGAATGTCCAGCTATTTCAGTTTCTGTATTTTCAGTTTTCATTTTTATATTAATTCTAGTATTCTCTTTAAGCTCAACAAAATTTTCACAAATTTCATATTCCTTAAGATTTTTTTTAATATAATCACCTGTAAATCCACCAACAAAACCAAGGACTACACTTTCAGTTCCAAAATTTTTTAAAACTTTAGAAACATTTATTCCCTTTCCTCCAGCAAGAGTATAGCCATTGTCTATTGAGTTTAGTTTTCCCTCTTGAAATTCTTTCATAGAAATATAATAATCTATTGCAGGATTTAAAGTAACAGTGTAAATCATTTTTATTCCTCCATCTTATCTTTTATTTTCTTAGGTATTTCCCCATCTGTTATAAGTGTTCCATCTTTTAATGAAGCAAAGTTTATAAAACTATTTTCATTAAATTTTGAATGGTCACATAAGAAAAATACTTGCTTTCCTCTTTTTATAGCTTCAGCCTTAACGATGACTTCTTCAGAATCAGGTGTAGAATATCCATCTATATTAATTCCATTTGCTCCTATAAAAACAATATCAAAATTATAATTTTTTAAAGAAAGAAAAGCAGTAGTTCCAACAGTTGCTCCTGTTGTTGCTTTTATTTTTCCTCCTAAAAGATATGTTTCTATTCCTAGTTTTGTAAGCTTTTTTAAATGAGTAAATCCATTTGTAACAACTTTCAAATCTTTTTTATCTGATAGATATTTGATGACACATTCAACTGTACTTCCAGCATCAAGAAAAATAGTATCACCATCTTTTACATATGAAGAAGCCTCTTTTCCTATCCTATTTTTTTCATCAAGGAAAATTAACTTTTTATAATCTATATTTTCCTCTTTAGTTTCAACAAGAATTGCCCCACCATGAACCCTTTTAATTTTTCCTTTTTCTTCTAAAAAATTTAAATCTCTTCTAGCAGTTGCCTCAGAAACATTAAGTTCCTCAATAATCTCGTTGATTTTTATATTTTTTCTTTTTTTTATTAATTCTAAGATAAGATTGTAACGTTCTATATTTAACATTTACCATATCCTCCACCTACTTTATAACTGAATATTATCATAACATTTTTAAAAAATCAATCATTTTCTGTCATAAACAATAAAATTCAATCAAGAATATAAAATTTTTTTGGCAGATATTTGTTAAAATAAATAATAACTTGTTATTTTTGAAGTAGTATACTATAATCTAGATAGCTTACTATTAATTAATGGAGAAAAAGTATGAAGATAGAAGAATTAAAATTAATGAATTTTGATGATTTATACAAAATAATAGAAAATGAAGAATATCTCATGCTTGAAGATATTGAGGATACAATAGAGGTGTATGACAAATATCCTTTTTTATTTTTCTTTAAAATGAAAAAGAGATATCCAAGATATCAGTTTAGAAGTGTAATTTTTTTAAGAAATGTTATGGAAGACCCTGTTATTATAAGGAATGTGGAGTGCTTAGATGAAAAAGCCTACATAATACAAGATGAAATTAAAAAAATTATAAGATTAAAAGAGGAAACAAATATTCCAAAGGAAGTTTTAAGAGAAAAGATTATAGATTTCCTTACAAAATATAATTACACATTAGAAAATTAAATAAAGAGCTGAGTAAATTAATGGTTAAATTATTAATTTACTCAGCTTTTTTTGTTTTTAGATAAAAGAAAATTTATTATAAAAATAATGTAGAAAATTAGAGCTAAATTTTTGGTAATAAT
>JAHHTB010000158.1 GCA_020024855.1 Fusobacterium sp. | reverse complement strand
ATTAATAGTTGGTTATCTTGGATAGTATATGCTATTAAAATATCAAGTATATCTTTTATCATTACATTTATTATATTTTTATTAAATAAAGATTTTAGATTATTTATTAAGAAAAATGAAAAGGACATTCACTAAGAGGAATGTCCTTGACATATAAAAATTATCATAGAAAATTAAAATTTATAGAACTCTTTTCACACATTTATAAATTTTACTATTCTTTTTCTTTATCTGTTATATAAAGACTAGGGCTCATTTCATCCTTCCAACTAGAATCAGAAACATTAAAATTTTTTCCATATATTTCTAATAATCTTTTTATTGAATTTCTTGGAACATATGTATCAACTCCCATAAATTTTGTTTCTTCTAAAGTTGAATTAGATAATTTGTATACTCCTATTCTCCCTTCTTTATCTTCTGAATAGCAAAGAACTTTATTTTTTTCTCTTTCAAAAATAAATATTTCTATTTCTATATCTTTATAAAAATATTTTATATCTTTTAAACCTTCGTTTTTTAAACTTAAACTTGATTTGCGAATAAAACCTTCTTTTTCTATATCTATTAAAAATTTAGGAGAAAGTTCATCTGCCATAACTCCAATATCAAAGTTAATATCATGCCCTATAAAATTATTTTCTCTTACTTTTCCCAATAAAGTTCCAAATTCAAGCCAATATTTAACATTTGTATTTTTTGAAACTCTATTTAATATAGATAAGACTTCTCTTCCATTTTGTCTAAGAATTTCACTTTGTTTTTCTTGTCTTAGCCTATCCTTTCTTTTCTTTAAATAATTTCTTTCTTTTATATATTTAATTAAAAAATCAAAAACACATTTAAAAACTATATTAGTAATAATAATCATCACTGCCATTGCAGATGCTGCTGTAATATCACCAGAATCATTTTTACTTATCATCATAATAGAAACCATTCTTGTCTTACTTGTATATAAAAATACAATAGCAGATATAGTAATTAATGAATTAATAAAATAATATGAAAAACTCTCAACTATCGAATCGAAAGATAATGGTAATATTACTTTAAATACTGTTTTATACCAAGGAATCCCCATTAAATTTGAAATAGATTCATATTCACGATCTATTTTTTTCAATGAGTTTGTCATTGTTAAAAAAGGTGTTGTAAAAAAATGAACAACATTAGCAAATATTATAATTATAAAAGTTCCATAGATAAAGTTTAGTGGATTAAATTTTGAATTAAAGAAAAATATATATGATAACCCTATTGTTAATCCAGGTATTGCATTAGGTAAAATTGATAAAAAATATCCAATTTTTCTTACAATTAAATATCTATTTTCTCTTTCTATTATATATGCAGTAAAAAAACATAAAGTTGTTCCTAGAATAGCACTTAATAAAGAAACAATTATACTATTAAAATAAATTTTCCAAATACTTTCACCCATAACTGTAAATTGATAAGATTTTAAACTAAGAGTCATATTATATGGCCAGGCTTTTACAAAAGAGGATAAAGCTATTACACCTAATAAAAAAATTATTAAAAAAGCTATTGTATAATTAAATAAAGAAAAATAAAAATCTCTTTGCTTGTTCTCTTTTATTTTATATTTAATTGCACCAGCATCTAATTTTGAATTTTTATTTTTTATAAAAAAATCTATTAGAAATGTTATAAATGCAGGAATAATCAATAAAATTCCTACAGTTGAACCCATAGAGAAATTTTGTTGTCCTATTACTTGTTTAAAAATATCAGTTGCCAATATATTATAATTTCCACCTATAACTTTAGGAGCACCAAAGTCGGTAAAACTTAAAGTAAAAGCAGAAAATATACAAGTTATTATAGTATATTTTATACTTGGAATTGTAATTGTAAAAAATTGTCTTATTCTATTTATTCCCATTAATTGTGCAACTTCATATTTTCTATAGTCTTCATTTTTAAGTGAAAGTGCTAACATAAAATATAGTACTGGAAATATAAATATAATTTCTGCTAAAACAATTCCATAAAATCCATAAATAGGAAACTCTACTCCTGTGAATTTAGTAAAAATTCCCTGTCTTCCAAATATATAGATTAATCCTATACCATGAGTCATAGTAGGAGCAAATAAAGGCAATAGAGCTATAAAATTTAAACCTCTTTTTAATTTTATATTAGTCCTATTTACTCCATAAGCAAAAAGAATAGCTATAACTACCGTTAATATTGTAACTGTTCCTGCAACTTTTAAACTATTAAATAAAGAACTTGCTGTATTAGGATTTGAAAAATAGTCTATAAAATTTTTAAATCCTATATATTCTCCATTTTTATTTTGAAAAGCTTTTATAAAAAGACTACAAAGTGGTAAAATTATTAATCCTATCATAAAAAAACTAATTGAAAATAAAAGACAAATTTTAGTTATTTTATTTTTCATTATAAGTCCTCTTTTCTTAAATTAATAAATAAGTTTTTACCAACTTTTAAATCTAAATTTTGAACTTCTTTTGATACTATATCCAAAAGAATATCATCTTTTTCCTTTTCTAAAAATATTCTACTAAAAGCTCCTCTAAATTCAATCTTTCTAATTTTAGTTTTTACATAATTTTCTTTAAAATTTAAAGAGTATTCTATATCTTCAGGTCTTAATATAGAAACTTCACTATCTTTGTCTGTAATAAAATTTATCTTTCCTATAAAATCAGCTACAAATATATCTTTTGGTTCAAAATATATTTTTTGAGGAGTATCAAATTGGACAATTTCTCCACCATTTATAACTGCTATCTTATCTCCTAATACTAATGCCTCTTCTTGATCATGAGTTACCATAATAGTAGTTATCCCTAAGTTTTGTTGTATTTCTTTTATCTCATTTCTTAAAGTTTCTCTTACTTTTGCGTCTAAAGCAGATAAAGGCTCATCTAGCAATAAAATATTTGGTTCTAAAGCTATTGCTCTTGCTATTGATACTCTTTGTTGTTGTCCTCCACTCATTTCATCTGGATATTTAAAAGAAATATGATCCAATCCAACTAATTTTAAAACTTCTATTATTTTTTTATTTCTATCATTTTTATTTTTTATTTTCTTTTTTAATCCATATTCAATATTTTCATACACAGTCATATTAGGAAAAAGAGCATAGGATTGAAATACCATACTTAGATTTCTTTTGGAAGGATCTAAATTAGTAATTTCTTCTTGATTTAAATATATTTTTCCAGAGTCTGGAATTTCTAATCCAGCAATAATTCTAAGAAGAGTTGTTTTCCCACAACCACTAGGTCCAAGAAAACAAATAAATTCTCCCTTCTCTATTTTTAAATCAATACCTTTAAGAATCTCTACTTTATTAAAAGATTTTTTTATATCTTTTATTTCTAAATAAGACATCTTAATTTTCTCCTTTTCCATATCTTCTTTCCCATTCTTTTAATATTCTATCTCTATTTTCTGATGCCCATACTAAATCATTTTTAAGCATTTGAGAATTTATATTTTCTGGATAACCATTCAATTGAGGTTTTATTTTACTATTAGTTACTAACCCTCTATTTTTGGCATATAAATTCATAGCATTTTCTGAAATTGCCCATTCTGCAAATATTTTTGCTTCTGGTTTTATTTCTGATTTTTTTACTAAACCTACTATTTCCATTTCCCAACCAGATCCTTCTTTTGGAAAAATTATTTCTATAGGCATTCCATTATTTTTTTCTCTAAGTCCATCAAATCCCATTCCAATTCCAATTAAAGTTTCCCCTTGACTAGCCATTTTAGTTGGAGCACTTCCTGAATGAACATACATTTTTATATTTTCATTTAATTTATCCATATAGTTCCAAGCATTCTCTTCTCCCATTGATTGTATCCAAGCAGATACAGTTAAAAATCCTGTTCCTGAAGATGCAGGATTAGGCATAACTATCTGATTTTTATATTTTGGTTCTAACAAATCTTTATAAGAAAGAGGAAGTTTAGAATTACTTTTTTCTCCTTCTACTTTATTGTAAGTGAAAGCTGTCATCCAAGCACTTATTCCAACCCATTTAACTTCAGTAGAATTATCATAGAATAAACTATTTATATTTTCTAAATTATAATTAATTGGTTCAAAATAACTTTCATTATTTAAAATTCCAGTTGCAGCAACCCCCCATAAAACATCTGCTTGAGGATTATTTTTTTCTGCATCAAATTTAGCTGCAATTATACCACTAGAATCTCTTATCAAATTTATTTTTATATCTGGATATTCTTTATTAAAAGCTTCTATGTATGATGAAATATAATCTTCTTCAAAACAAGAATAAACCGTAATTTCTTTTTTTTCAGCTTTTCCACATGCAACCAAAACTACTAAACTAGTAATTATAAATAAAAATTTAAATATTTTTTTC
>JAHHTB010000157.1 GCA_020024855.1 Fusobacterium sp. | reverse complement strand
TTTTCTTAGATAAATATGATAAAATTGTAATGTTGTACAATTTTTACATTGGGGAGGTCGAGTTGGAAAAAAAAGATATACTAATAAAAGGGTTAAGTAAATCCTTTGATGGAGTTCAAGTTATTAAAAACTTAAACTTAGAAATTAAAGCAGGAGAGTTTTTCTCTATTTTAGGTCCGTCTGGATGCGGAAAAACAACACTTCTTAGAATATTAGCTGGTTTCATTGAACCAGATTCTGGAGTTGTTTATTTAGGAGATAAAGATATTACTAATCTTCCTCCAAATCTGAGATCTACAAATACAATATTTCAAAAATATGCATTATTCCCACATCTTACAGTTTATGAGAATATAGCATTTCCTTTGAGAATGAAAAAAATGGATTCTGTTTACATAGATACAGAAGTTAAAAAAATGCTTAAAATGATAGATCTTGAAGAACATTCCTCTAAAAAGCCTAGTCAACTTTCAGGAGGGCAACAGCAAAGAGTTTCAATAGCAAGAGCTCTAGTTAATAAACCAGAAGTTTTACTTCTTGATGAGCCACTTTCTGCTCTTGATGCAAAATTAAGACAAAATCTTCTTATTGAACTTGATAATATTCATGAAGAAGTTGGAATTACTTTTATATTTATTACTCATGATCAACAAGAAGCACTTTCTATCTCTGATAGAATAGCAATAATGAATAAGGGAAAAGTTTTACAAGTGGGGACACCAGCAGAGGTTTATGAATCTCCAGCTGATATGTTTGTTGCTGATTTCATTGGTGAAAATAACTTTATTGAGGGAGAAGTTATTTCAATAGATAGTGAAACTTGTGCTACTCTTAAACATGAAAGACTTGGAGAAATTCGTTTTGAAATGGATAGAGAGGTAAAAATTTCTGATCATGTTATTGTTTCTATTAGACCAGAAAAAATAAGAGTAACAAAAAATCCACCTAAAAATTTAGGTAAAATTCATAATATTTTAAAAGTATATGTTGATGAGGTTATCTATACAGGTTTCCAAAGTAAATACTTCGTATGGCTTAATGGTGAAAAAGATATGTTATTTAAAGCCTTTAAACAACATGCTATCTTCTTTGAAGATGATGAAAGTAGTGTTAAATGGGACGAAGAAGCATATATATCTTGGAACTCTGAAGATAGTTATCTAGTTGAGGTAAAAGCAAATGAAAAAAAATAGAAAAGGGGTTTACTATACTTTACCAATAACAATTTGGCTAACTGTATTTTTTCTTATTCCTATGGGAATAGTTCTTGTTTATTCTTTTTTAAAAAAAGGAATATATGGAGGAGTGGAGCTTGCATTTTCTTTAGAAACATTTAAAATTTTTGCAAATCCAATGTTTCTTAAAATTGTTTATAAAACTCTTATAATGGGAATTGTAGTAACACTTTTCACTTTGATTATAGCAGTTCCTACTGCATATTTTATAGTTCGTTCAAAACATAGAGAGAAATATATTTATCTTATAATTATTCCTTTCTGGACAAATTTCCTTATAAGAATATATGCTTGGATGGCTATACTTGGAAACAATGGTTTTATAAATAATCTTTTATTAAAAATTGGAATAATAAATGAGCCTATACAGTTTTTATATAACTCTGGTGCAGTTATTTTAATCTCTGTATATACAAGTCTTCCTTTTGCAATACTTCCTCTTTACTCTACAATAGAAAAATTTGATTTTTCTTTAATTGAAGCTGCAAGAGATTTGGGGGCTACAAACAGACAAGCTTTCTTTAAAATATTTATTCCAAATATTAAAAATGGAATTATGACTGCTGGAATATTTACATTTATTCCTATGCTTGGATCTTATGTTGTACCTAAGCTTGTTGGTGGAGCAAACTCTATTTTCCTTGGAAATGTTATTGCTCGTCATCTTACAGAAACAAGAAACTGGCCAATGGCATCAACTATATCATCTGTCCTTATAATTATAACTTCTGTTATACTTTTTGGATTTATGATTTCAAAGAAGAGAGGTGGAGCAAATGAATAAAAGAAGAACATCATTATTTTTCTTTCTGTTATCTATGACTTTCTTTTATCTACCACTTGTTGTTCTTGTAGTTTATTCTTTTAACGATGGAAAAGCAATGGTATGGCAAGGATTTTCATTAAAGTGGTATAAAGAACTTTTTATGTATTCTGATGAAATATGGAGAGCTTTTAAATATAGTATCTTTATAGCAATTTTTTCAGGTCTTCTTTCTACTACATTAGGAACACTTGGAGCAATTGGACTTCATTGGTATAATTTTAAATATAAAAAATATTTAGAAATTATTGGATATATTCCTTTAATCGTTCCAGATATAATAATGGGAGTATCTCTACTTATACTTTTTGTAACAGTAAAACTTGAACTTGGACTTGCTAGTATATTTATAGTTCACACAACATTTAATATTCCTTTTGTGCTATTTATTGTGCTTTCAAGACTTGCTGAAATAGATTATTCCATTGTTGAAGCATCTTATGATCTAGGAGCTACTGAAATGCAAACATTAAAAAAAGTTATTATTCCAATGCTTATGCCTGCAATAATTTCTGGATTTTTAATAGCTCTTACTTTATCATTTGATGATTTTGTGGCAACTTTCTTTGTTGCTGGACCTGGTTCATCAACTCTTCCTCTTAGAATTTATTCTATGATAAGACTTGGAGTATCTCCTGTTATAAATGCACTTTCTGTTTTATTTATAGGATTTGCTACTATGCTTACTCTTTCTACTACTAAACTTCAAAAATATTTTTTAAAGTAGTAGACAATAACTAAAAAAATAAAGTCTAAAGGAAGTAATTATACATAATTTTGGAGGAATTTTATGAAGAAATGTTTTAAGCTAATAGTTGTTTCATTTATCTTATTCTTACTTGGAGGTTGTTCATTCTTCGGTAAAAAAGATAGCACAGATTTTACAAAATATAATGATATTAGAGCAACATTTGTAACATCACAAGGAGATATAGAGTTTTATCTTTATCCAGAAGCTGCTCCTACAACAGTTGCAAGTTTTGTAAACCTTGCTTTAAGAGGTTACTACAATAATACTGTTTTCCATAGAGCTATTGAAAACTTTATGATTCAAGGTGGAGATCCTACAGGAACAGGACAAGGAACACCTGGATATTTAACTGATGATGAATTTGTTGATTGGTTAGATTTCTACCAACCAGGAATGCTTGCTATGGCAAACATGGGACCTAATACAAATGGTTCTCAATTCTTTATCACAATATATCCTGCTGATTCTTTAAATCAAAGATATACAATAATCGGTGAATTTGTAACTCAAGGAGATTATGATAGAATTAAAAAACTTGAAAAAGGTGACGTTATAAAAGAAATAAAAATTAGTGGACATGCTGATCTTTTACTTTCTTTAAATAAAGATAAGGTTGATGAGTGGAATAAAGCACTTGATAGCAAATATCCAAACCTTAAAAAATATCCTGTAAAAGATTTATCTGCTTTTGGAAGTGAAGTTGAACAATATAGAAATGAATTAGAGTCAATTTATACTCCAAAACAAAAAGAAATGAAAGAAGAAAAAGAATTCTTTATTCCTAGATTTATAAGAGCTACTGAAAAAAAATTAAAAGAAAGAAAAGCTGCTAAGTTAGAAAAACAACAAGCAGAAGAATTAAGTGAATTTACTTTAGATTAATAGAATGGAAAAGGTGCTGAATATTCAGCACCCTTTTTTATTATAATTCATCTTCTACATTTTTACTTATTTTAAATTTTACATACTTTCTAGGTTTTGTGTGGATAATATCTCCACTACCTCTTGGATCTAAAACTTTTCTTTCTTTTGTTTCCTTTATCTCAAAAGTTCCAAAATTTCTAAAAACTATTTTTGGATATAAAGAAAATGCTTTTTTCATTGTTTCAAGAAAAATTTCTACCTCTTCTGAGGCTTTTTCATTTTCTAATTTATTAAATTCAGCATAAAACTTTTTAAATTCCTTTTTTCTCATATCCTCATTTCCTTTTTAGTTTTCAATGTATAAACTATCCTCTAAACTTTTACTAACTTTAAATTTTACATATCTTTTTGACTTAGCACGAATAATATTACTACTATCTTTTGGATCTACAATATCTCTTTCTTTTGTTTCTCTTACTTCAAAAGTTCCAAAATTCATAAAAGCAATTTTATCATTAAATTTTAAGGCTTCAAAAAGGGTGTTTATAAATCTATCTATTTTTCTTTCAGCTTCATTAAAATCTTTTATCTTATTAAGCTCAGAATAAAAAATTATTAAATCTTGTTTAGTTGTCATTCTTACCTCTATTTATACATCTTCTCATAGTATTTTTGATAATCACCACTTGTTACATTTTCCATCCACTCTTGATTATCTAAATACCATCTTATTGTTT
>JAHHTB010000156.1 GCA_020024855.1 Fusobacterium sp. | reverse complement strand
ATAATATACTTGTTGAAGTATAATTATTATATTTTTTAGATAATATTTCTATATTTTTAAAGAATAAAATAAACTATAAAAAATATAAAAAACATTATATTAAGGGGGAAGAATGAGTAAATACATACTTTTATCACTTATTACATACTTCTTTGGAGCTATTCCAAGTGGTGTATGGATAGGAAAAACAATAAAAGGAATTGATATAAGAACAGTTGGGAGTAAAAATTCAGGAGCAACAAATGCTTATAGAATTTTAGGGGCAAAATGTGGAATAGCAACTCTTTTAATGGATGCTTTAAAAGGTTACTTGCCTTTATTTATAGCAAGTAAATTTAATATATCAGATAAATATATAGTTGTGTTAGGGCTTATTGCAATTTTTGCTCATTCAATGTCATGTTTTCTTAATTTTAAAGGTGGAAAAGGAGTGGCAACAAGTCTTGGTGTATTTTTATTTCTTGCTCCAAAAGCAGTTCTTGTAACAGTCATAGGTTTTTTAATAGTTGTTTATTTTACAAGATATGTTTCACTATCATCAATAATAGGTGCAATTATATTACCTATTATGATAACACTTTTACCAGCTAAAGAGGGAGTAGATAAAACAACTTTAGTTATATTATCATTTATAATAGGTGCTTTTGTTATCTTCAAACACAGAAGCAATATTACAAGACTTTTAAACGGCACAGAATCAAAAATAACATTTGGAAAGAAAGGATAAAATATGATTAAAGACAAAATAGTAGTTATTGGAGCAGGAAGCTGGGGGACAGCCCTTGCTTTAGTATTAGCAAGTAAAGAATGTAATGATGTATATATGTGGGAGTATAATAAAGAATTAGCAGAAAAATTGGAAACAGAAAGAGAAAATAAAAAACTTTTACCAGGAGTGAAGTTTCCAAATAATCTTCATGTGACAAATGAAGATAAAGAGCTTTTAAAAGATGCCAAAGTGGTTGTATTCTCAATACCATCACAAGTTTTAAGAAGTGTTGTTTCAAGATTTTCAAATCAGATGAGAAGTGATCTTTTAATAGTAAATACAGGGAAAGGTATTGAAATAAGTTCAGGGCTTAGATTATCAGAAGTGATAAAAGATGAGATACTTGGAAAGTATCATAATAATATAGTGGTTCTTTCAGGACCAACTCATGCTGAAGAAGTATGTAAAGGAATTCCTACAACAATAGTTGCAGCAGGAAGATTAGAAAAAGCAAAAGCAGTACAAGAAATATTTAATACAGAAGCTTTTAGAGTTTATGTAAATGAAGATATTATAGGAGTTGAACTTGGTGGAGCTGTAAAAAACTGTCTTGCTTTAGGTGCTGGAATATCTGATGGGCTTGGATTTGGAGATAATACAAAAGCAGCTCTTATAACAAGAGGAGTAGCTGAAATGATAAGATTTGGAGAAAAATGTGGGGCTAATCCAACAACTTTTTATGGTTTAACAGGTATAGGGGATCTTATAGTTACTTGTGCAAGTCAGCATAGTAGAAATAGATATGTAGGAGAAAAATTAGGAAAAGGTCATACATTAAAAGAAATACTAGAAGGAATGACGATGGTAGCTGAGGGAGTGCCAACAGTAAAAGCTGTTTATACAAAAGCACAAGAGCTTAATGTAAGTATGCCAATAGTTGAAGCAGTTTATAAAGTTCTTTATGAAGATGAGAAAGCTGTTAGTATGGTTAAAGAACTTATGTCCCGTGATTTAAAAGAAGAATTCTAATCTCTAATCAAACATAAACGGGGTGATACATAATATGGAAGAAAAAGATTTAGTATCACTTTACCTAAGTGATATAAGAAACTATAACATTTTAAGTAGAGAAGAGGAAGAAGAACTTTTACTAAAAGTAAAAGAGGGTGATCTTGAAGCAAAAAATAAATTAATTGTTTGTAATTTAAGACTAGTAATAAGTGTTGCAAAAAATTATATGAATAAAGGAATGACTTTGATAGATCTTATTAGTGAGGGAAATTTTGGTCTTATTCGTGCTATTGATAAATTTGATGCAGAAAGAGGATTTAGATTTTCAACTTATGCTGTATGGTGGATAAAGCAATCTATTTCAAAAGCTCTTATGAGTAAAGGTAGAGAAATAAGAATACCATCATATAAATATGATTTATTAAATAAAATAAATAAAATAATTGTTGAAGAACTTATGAATTCAGGAGATTATCCATCTAATGAGTTTATTGGAGAAAAATTAAATATTTCTCCTGAAAAAATAGGAAATATTTTAATGGAGTTTCAAGAAGTGATGTCTTTGAACGAATCTGTTGGAGATAATATATATTTAGAAGATGTAGTTTTAAATGAGAGTTCTGAAAATCTTGAAAATAAAATTATAAATGAAATTCATAGAGAAAAAATATATGAAATGCTTGATGATCTTGAAGAGAGAGAAAAAGGTATTCTTGTGAGAAGATATGGACTTAATGGATTTGAGATTCATACTCTTGAACAAGTGGGAGAAGCATTCAATATAACAAGAGAAAGAGTAAGACAGATTGAGAAGAAAACTCTTGAAAAACTTAGAAAAAAATACAGCAAGGAAGTTAGTAATATTGTATATACTAAATGATTCGGAGGGATTTTATAATGATTGTAAAAGTAAATAGGGGAGAATTCCTAAAAAAATTAAGAACGGTTGAAAAAGCAGTTACAGAAAATAAAATTAAACCCATAATTTCATGTGTTTATCTTGAAGTTAAAGATGAAAATACTTTATTTTTCTGTGGGACTAATCTAGAATTAACTATAACTTCAACAATGGAGTGTGAAGCTATCGAAAAAGGAAAAATTGTTTTTCAACCTCAACTTATAAGTGAATATATAAAAGAGCTTTCAGATGATACTATTTTATTAAAAGTTGAAGATTCTACCCTTGTAATAGAAACTGAGGATTCTTCTTCTGAGTTTTCTCTTATGGATGCAGATGAGTTCCCAATGCTTGCAAACAGAAATAGTAAAGAGGCAAAATATTGTTTTACTATTTCAAGTAAAGAATTATTAGAAATATTTGAAAAAGTTAAATTTTCAGCAGCAGTTAGTGCAGATAATTTATCATTAAATTGTTTAAGATTAGATGTACAAGGTAAAATTGCAAGATTTGTATCAACAGATACTTATCGTTTAACATATCTTTTAAAAGAAATAGAAACAGAAAATGAAGTAGAAGTAAGTATACCTCTAAATACTGTTGAGGCTATTACAAAGCTTCTTAGAAGTGAAGATTTAAAAGACATAAATATATCTGTAAAAGAAAATCATATATATTTCATATCTGATAACACAGAGATGGTAAGTAGAACAATAGAACTTCCATATCCAAATTATAGTGGAATATTAGGAACGGCTCAATACAATAAAAAAATGATAGTAAAAACAGATGAACTTATGAAAGTATTAAAAAGAATACAAATTTTTGTAAGATCAAATCTAGATTCAAAATACGGGGCAATATTTGAATTTGGAGATAATTTTATGCATGTGAGAGGAGTAAGTAGCATTGCAAAAATAAAAGAAGACTTAGCAATAAATTATACAGGTGGACATTTAAAAATTTCTTTAAATGTTAAATTCTTATTAGAATTTTTACAAAATTTTGATAAAGAGAGTGATGTAATAATAGAACTAAAAGAATCAAATAGTTCTGTAAGAATAGCAAGTGTTGATGATGAAAATTATATTTATGTGGTTATGCCATTAGCACTAAAAGATATGTAAAAATAAAAAATGAGCATTATTTAAGCTAGTTTAATTTTAAGCTAGCTTTTTTTATTATGATGAAAAATAGAGAAATTGAAATGGTTCTGTAAATATGATATAATAAAAATGTGTAATAATATATCTAAAGAGGTAAAATAATGACCAATTTTTTATCAAGAAAGCTAATTTACAATTTTTTTTATTTAGCATATATTCTTAATGAGAAATTTATAAATAATCAAAGTAAAAGAAATTATATGGCTGATAAATTTTTGGAATACAATAATAAAAAAGTGAGAAAAAAATTTGAAAGGATAATACCTAAAAATATAGCAATTCTTTTACCACATTGTATTCAAAATTATGATTGTCCATTTAAAATTACTTCTGATGTAGAAAATTGTAAAAAATGTGGAAAATGTAAAATAGGAAAAATATTAGAGCTTAAAGAAAAATATAGCCTTGAAGTAAAAGTTGCAACTGGTGGAACTCTAGCGAGACTATTTATAAAAGAAAAAAAACCTGATATTATTATAGCAGTAGCTTGTAAAAGAGATTTAATATCAGGTATTTATGATACTTTTCCAATGAATGTATATGGGGTATATAATAAAATAATTCATTCTCCATGTATAAATACAGATTTAAGTATTGAAGAAATAGAAAAAGTTTTGTTATTTTTAAATA
>JAHHTB010000155.1 GCA_020024855.1 Fusobacterium sp. | reverse complement strand
AGTAATATAAAAGATGTAAAAGACAAAATAAATCAAGTAAAAAATAAATTCAATGAAAGTAAAAAAAACTTGTCCAATAAAGGAAATATGATAGAAAATGAAAATAATGAATTTTCTAATAATTTATTTAATAAAGATATAAAAAATAATGAATTTAAATCAAAAGAAAGTAATCAAGAAGTTGTAGTAAAAAATATAAATATTTTAAGTGAAAACTTAAAAAAAATAGAAACTAGTGAGTTCAACAGTGATGTCACTCTAAATTCTAAAAAAAGTGAAGACAAATACAATGTTCTTGATAAAGAAAATGCATTTGATTTCCCTAAAGATGATGGAATAAGAGTAGATATAACAGATAAAGCCCATGAAGATAAAATTGTTCCAGAACATTATGAACCTTTGAATACGTTACCACATAAAAAGAGCACAAGAAGAGAAGGAAATAATATAAGTGGACCATTACCTGGCAGTGCTATTGTTGATGGTGTAAGACAAAACAAATCAAAATTATCAGATACAATTAGTAAAAAAGGAACTATAAGAGATAATGCTGAGATAAGTTCTCCAGTAAAAAATAAAGAAATATATAGCGTAGAAAAACCATTAGTTATTGGAAGTGATTTGGATAGTAATTTTTTTGAAGGAATATCTCCAAGTAATTTCTTAGGGAATATAAATACAAAAGAAAATAATGAAAAATTAGCAGACTTATCAGAAGAATTCTATAAAAATGGAATTACAGATAGGATGAAAAAATTCTTTGAGAAAAAAGACAACTCTGGGATAACTAGCAATATTAATAAATATATATTATCGAATATTTTAGGAACTCAAGAAGGGGCAGAGGGATTATCAAAAATTTATCAAAGTAATATTCAATTAAAACAAGATCCAAATAATACAATTATTCATGAGAAACTAAAAGAAGGATTAAAACAATTTGATACTGCAAAAAATAAAGCTGTGACAGATATAATGTTAAATAGTGGGCTAAGTGTATATGTGTCAGTTACAGATGCAATTAAAGAGAAAAATGGTAAATTTGATGTAAATAATCTTTATTATGTATTTGATAAAAATAATCCTGAATTTAATTCACAAAAAAATAATGAATTAAGAGATTTAATACAGAAGCATTTAGATAAAGATAACTTAAAATTAACTGTTAATGGACAAGTAATATCTTTACCACTATCTTTAAAAGAAAAACTAAAAAATCAGAAAGTTTTTGAAAGTAATAAAAAATATGAAAAGGTAGACTCAAGTGATAAATACAATGCTTTAGATAAAGACAATGTTTTAGACTTCCCAAAAGATGATGGTGTAAGAGTAGATATAACAGATAGAGCAAATGAGAGTGTAATTGTTCCAGAATACTACCATCCATTAGGACAACCAAAGCCAAAAAAAGAGCTTTCTTCTAAAGAAAAAGAGTTAGAAAAAAAATATTCTGAAAAAATAGATGAGATCTTAATAAAACAAAAAGAATTGGTAGAAAAAGATGAGAAATATCTAGGAGAGCCAGAAAATTTAGAGAAGAAGTTAAAGAAGGTATTAGAAGAGATAGAAAATGATGTGAAATCAAATGGAAATATAATAATCTCTCCAAGTTTAAAAGAAAAGCTAGAAAAGAAATTAAAAGAGTATGCTGATACAAAAGATAAATATTTTTCTGGAAAAGAGCAAGTTTCAAAAAATATAAATGAAGATCTTAAAGTTATTACAAGAAGTGAAAAAGATATTAGAGCAAATATTGCTTCGGTATCTAAAGAGATAGACAAGCTTCCAAAAGAACATGTATTAAAATATCTAGAAAATACTTTTACAAATTCAAGCTCAAATATAGAATCATATGCTGACTATTTAAAGAGTGAAAAAGATATTGTGCTTAGAAATCCTAAATTAAAAAATGATGAAACAACAGAGAGAAATATCTATAATATCTACAAGAGTATTTTGAAAAATGAAAGTACTAAAGTTAGAGAAGATCTAGATAGAGAGTTGACTAAGAGATTTTTAAAAGATAAAAAACTAAAGGAGCTTCTTTCTGAAAATAAGTTAAATGAAAAAAATATAAAAGAACTATTTGATATAGTTCAAAAAAATAAAAAAGAAGTGTATGAAGAAAGATTGAATGAAAGTTATAAAGAACTTCCTCTTTTAATCTTACCACCTAATGAAAATCCAAATATTTTAGGTGAAAATAATGGCAGAGAAGTAAAAGTATACTTAAATAAAGAGGCAAATTTAACAGAAGTATTTGAAACATTAGTACATGAGATGACTCATCAGGATCAAAATACAATAATCGAATCAATGAATCCAGAAGTAAATATTCACTC
This sequence comes from Fusobacterium sp., assembly GCA_020024855.1. Classification (GTDB taxonomy): domain Bacteria; phylum Fusobacteriota; class Fusobacteriia; order Fusobacteriales; family Fusobacteriaceae; genus Fusobacterium_B. The sequence continues at coordinate 2,084 of JAHHTB010000155.1, read as the reverse complement.
AAATATCTATTATTTAAACTCTGTCCAAGGGGGGTACTTAGGAGAAGGAGGAAGATTCTATAGAGATCAGCCAGTTGAAAGAGAAGCATTTGAATCTACTGAAAAGATAATGGCAGAAGTTTTAAAGACTTTAGAAAACAATAGTGTATCTTACAGTGAAAGTAGTGATAGTGATTCAGATGATGAATTAGATTTTGCTTCATTTGTCAAAGCTAGTTTTAACAAGAGTGTAAGCTCTAATAATGAGAGTGATGTAAGTAAATACAGTATCAAAAACCCATTACCAGAATATAGAAACCCACCTAGTTATGAAGAAAGTACTAAAGGTTTAGTAGAAAATTCTAAAAAACTTCAAATAGAAAGAGACACTATTCAAAAAGATATTGATAGAGTTAATAAAATTAAAGAAATAACAGGTGGAGATCTTGGAATAGAATCAACCTTAGATATGCTAGGTAGAGAAAAAACTAAAAGAGAACAAGAGTTATCTGTACTAGATAAAAAAACTTTGGCTGAGATTCCAAAAGAAAATCAAGATAAGTTTAAAAATTTATCAGAAAAATTGGATAATCTTCTAAAGAAACAGGAGGAAATCTCTAATAAAGGCTTATTAACAGATGGAGATAGAAATAGTTTAGATAATATTGAAAATAGTGTAAAAGAAGTTTTAAAATCTTTAACTCAATTAAAATCACAAGAGAAAATAGAAAATAATCTTCAAGATATAACATTGAAAAAAAATGATAAAAATGAAGAAGAAAAAGATTTTGATGATAATGATAGTATTTGGGAAAATAGATTAGAAGAGAAAATCGGAGATCTATTAGTTAAACAAAAAGAATTATCTGAAAAGAAAGTACTATCTAAAAAAGATAAGAAAGCTCTAGAAGACATAGAAAAGAAGTTAAAAGATACAATAGAAGAAATTAAATCAACACTTGAGAAAAATTCAGAAATTTATAAGAAAGATAAGAAAAAAGATTCTAAAAATCCTAAACCAAAGATAGAGCAAAAAATAGTTTTTTCTAGTGGTGATAAACTAATTAAAAGAAGTGAAAGTGATATTAGAAAAAATTTAAAAGAAATTTCTAAGCACTCAGATAAGATACCACAAGAACATCTTCTTAACTATTTAGAGAATGTGATAGAAAATAAAGAATTTAACGAAATTATAAAAACAGTAGAAGAAGGAGAAGGAAACATAGTAGTTGCAAATCCTTTCTTAAATAATGATATTTCAACAGAGAAAGCTTTAGATAAAATTTATAAGGATATTTATAATAGAGAGGACACTTCTTTTAGAAATGAAATGGATACTAAACTTTATGATAAAATTATAGAAAATAAGGAAATTTTATCTCTTTTAAAGAAAGATAAATTATCTAAAGAAGAGTTAAATATTATGATAAAAGAGATTAAAAAACTTAAAGATGAAGTATTTAAAGAGACTTTTAGTAAAGAATTAAATAAAATAAAATTTGAAGTGCATAATTATGATCCAATATATGAAGGAGGTTATAAAAATGGTAAGATTACTCTTCATTGGAATCCTAATGAAAAACCTTTAGATACGTTAAAAACTCTTATTCATGAAATAACTCATGCAGAACAAAATCAACTCTCACAATTTAAAGATGAAAACTTAAAAAATCTTTCAAAATTATACAAGATAAATGCTAAAAATGGAGGATATCTACTAAAAAATGAAGAAAGTTATAAAAATCAGCCATTAGAAAAAGAAGCTCATAAAGCAGAAAATGATATTGGCGAAAAACTTCAAAATAAACTAAAGGAAAATAACTTAAATAATTCAAATGATCTTAATATATTAGAAAAAACTTTAGATATATTTAAGAAGAAAGATTCTAGTAAAGAAGAAATAAAAACTTCTATAAAAGCTTCAGGAGAAGGGGATGTTACTTTAGATGTTAAAGTAAATAATAATATAAACTCTAATGAAAATAGATTATCAAAAGAGGATATAGCTAAAATAGAAAGTAAAAAAGAAATGTTAGCTGAAATTTTAAATAAACAAAAAGAGATTATTAGTGCTGATTCAGTTGAGACTTTAGGAATAGTGAAAG
>JAHHTB010000154.1 GCA_020024855.1 Fusobacterium sp. | reverse complement strand
AGACAAAATTAAAAGGATTAATTCCTATAAAATATAGAAATCAATCCTTATTAATCAATAATTAAAATTTAAATATAATATTCTAGAAAATGGATTTACTAATCAATAGTATAACCAATACTAAATTGGTAAAGAATATCATCAAAATCATCATTATGAGAAACAGAAAATTCTATTGGTCCAATTGGAGAAAGGTAACCAGCAGAAACTCCCACACCTCTATAATAATCTTTCCAAATATTATAATCATTATTTTCTTCATCTTCAAAATTACTTCTATTAAATGTTACAATATTAAGCCCACTGCTTATAAATAGATTTGGAAAAACTTCATACTGTGCTCCAAGTTTTAAAGCAAAAAGATTTTTTAAAAATCTTTGTTGAGGATTATAACCATAAAATGAAAACTCTCTTCTTTTTAAATTATTAGTTGTTCCACCAAGTTTTATATATCCATCAAGTGGAATATTTGTTCCATTCATACTTCCACCATAAAGTCTTGAATTTATAGTAAGTTTTTTTGTAAGAGGGTAGAAGTTTTCAAATGAAAAAGTTAATCCATAGAAATCAGAAGATTTTTTATCAATGCTTCCTCCCCAAAAATAATCAAGATTATTTTTAAAACCTTTTTTAGCATAATATGGAGAATCAGCTTTATCCCATACAAATTTTATAAATCCTTGTCCATAGTTATCAATATCAAGTTCTTTGAGTTCAGAGTTATCAATATTACTTATATCATTATCAATAGAACCATATTTTAATGATGCCCCATAGGAAACAAGAATTTCATTTAAATATTGAGTAAATATACTTGTTTCAAGATTTAAAGATTTAGTTTTTAATTTTGCAGCCCTATTATTATTTTCATATAAGAATAGAGGTGCTTCATCATAATTAAGACTTGTGCTAAGTCCAAATTTATTTTTAAATCCATAGTAGAAAAGACTATTTATTCCAATACCAGCATAATCTCCACCTTTAGCATAAATATTTGTAAAGTTTCCAAATTTACCAATAGTATTTAAATCTGTTGCTACTTTTATAACTGTATAATAATCACTTTGATAATTAAATCCAACTCCAACTGTATTTGAAGGAGCTTCCTCAAGAGTAAGATATAACACATTATTTTCATTTTTATAGTAAACTTTGTTTATAAAATCAAGTCCGTATAATTTTAATGAAAGATTATTTAAATCCTCAGAAGTTATATTTTTATTTTCATATTGTGATACTATATTTTTAATAACAGCTTTTTTTTCAATATCATCAATTCCTTTTATAACTACATTATTAAAAGTAAACTCATTTTTTATAAGTTTCTTATGTTTTTCAGTTATTTTTGGAAGTTTTAAAATTTCATCTTGTTTTTCAATAACTGCGTTTTCTCCAACCTTTACAATTTTACTAACTTCATCATAATCAGAACTTTTAAATTCAGAAAGATCAGGTTCTATTAAAATACTTGTTAACTTTTTTTGAAAGTCAGTAGTAGATGCACTTTGAATAGCAAGAAGTTGCTCAGCAGTTGTAAAAATATTATAGTTTGTTGTTGCATTATTATTAAGGTCAGCACCAACATTTACTCCGATTATAATATTTGCTCCCATATCAATTGCATCTTCAACAGGGAAATTTCTTGAAACCATTCCATCAATATAGTATGTTCCATCTATTTTTACAGGGTCAAATATTGATGGTATTGCAGCACTTGCAGTAACAACTTTTGCAAGATCGCCACTTTTAAAAGTAGTAGTTTTACCAGTGTCAAGATTAGTTGCAACCACTCTTAATGGTATAGGTAGTTTGTCAAAGTCAGAAATATTTTCAGCTTTAGAAAGAAGTTTCTTTAATTCTAAATACCCCTTTTGGCTATTTTTTAATCCTTTTGGTAAATATAAATTAAAATCAGAATCGTACTTTATTGAAAAAGCATATTGATCGTTTGACAATCTTTTTTCAAGTGGAATATCAGTTCTATTTGGATTATCTTTTAAAGAGTCATTTATATTTAGTTCCTCCATAATTTTTTCAATTTCATCAGGAGTATAACCAACAGAATATAAAGAACCAATAACAGCCCCTATGCTATTTCCAACTATACAATCTATTTTAATATTATTTTTTTCAAGTTGACGAAGAACTCCAATGTGAGCAAAACCTTTTGCCCCTCCCCCACTTAAAACAAGAGCAACTTTCTTTTCACTACCATTTTCCTTTACCCTTTTTTCTTTTTTTATTTTAAGAGTATGGACTCTTTCCTCTAGTGCCTTTATCTGTTCCTCAAGTTTTAATATTTCAATATCTTCTTTATACATAGGCATAGGAGATTTTGAAAAAACAGGTATTGATATAATTGCAGCAGTAAGAAAATAAGTTAATTTTTTATTCATCTCCACCTCCTAAATAAGTTAATTCATTTTTAACTCTTTTTTCAATTCTAATAAAATTTTCTTCTTGTCAGGATTTTCCATATCAAGTTGAATACAAAAACATTTTTCAAGATAACTCTTAAAAGCTGAATTTTGTTCAAGCCCAATACTAATTAAATCACTGCCTGATATTATACCACTTTTATCACTTATTTCATATATGTAGCTTTTTATTTTTTTTCTATTCTTTTTTAAAATATAAAGTAAAGATAAAATTTTAAAAGGTGATACCTGCTTTAATGAAAGATATATCTCCGATGGCTTATACGATTTTCTTAAATCTAAAATAATATTTTCTGCCTCTCCCTCTTCAAAAAGAATTGTTTCAAGATTTTTTTTACCAATCTCAAATATTTTTAAAACCTCTATTTTTTCATTATATGATAAATTTCTTATTAGATACATAATAATAAAGTTTCCTTTAGAAATTTTATGTTTCTCTTTTATTTTTTTAAAGGAAGTTTTTTTTACAATTTCACTTATCTCTTTTATATCTTCATCACTTGGATTTGGAATCTTTAAGTAATCAAAAATCTTATACTTTCTAAATAGGGAAAGTATGTTAGACAATTTCTTTTCTGAAACGAGCATATAAAATTCATTTTTTAATCTTAAGTTAGAAATAGATGAAAGATAATTTTTTTCCATAGCCTCTACTAGATATTTTTCTGTATTCTTATCAAAAGAAAAATCATATCTCCCTGCAAATTTTATAGCACGAAAAATTCTTGTAGGGTCATCTTCAAAACTTTTATCATGGATAATTCTTATAGTTTTATTTTTTATATCTTCAAGAGCATTTAGTGGGTCATAAAGTTCTGCCCTTTTATCAAAAGATATATACATGGAATTTATAGAAAAATCCCGTCTAGTATAATCTTTTTCAATGGAAGAAGATTTAACAGTTGGAAGTGCTCCTGGATATTCATAAACTTCACTTCTAAAAGATGCAATATCTATATTTGTTCCTGATTTCATAAAAATATTGTATGTTAAAAATCTTTCTGTATATCTATGTTTTGACACAGGAAATTTTGGAAGAATGTGTTTTGCAAATTCTTCTGAATTTCCTTCTATTACCATATCAATGTCAGAGCTATTTTTACCAAGAAAAACATCTCTGACAATCCCACCTACTAGATACACTTTTTCCTCTTTTGTTTTACAAATTTCATATAAGGCATTTAATGTTTCTTTCAAATTTCTTGAGAAAATTTTTTCAATGCTTGGGTTATATTTAGTAAGATAATTTATATAATTTTCCATATAAGACTCCTTATTTAGTTCCTAGAATAATTATACCATTTTTTCTTTCCAATAAAAATTATATAAAGAAAATTTACAAAATTAGTGTGCTAAAATTAATTTGTAAAGAAAAAGAAAGTAAAATTAAAAAGACTGGAGATTCTCCAGTCTTTTTGTTTATTATTTTAAAAATTCCATAACCTTAGTCATAGTTTCAGCAAATCCTATTCTAATTACAAGTTCGGCTCTATCATCTTGAGAAGTTGGAGTTTCATTTATAATTATAAGGTGTTTTCCTTTAAAATAGTTTAGATAATATGCAGCTGGATAAACTGTAAGACTTGTTCCCACAATTATTAAAGTATCAGCTTTTTTTATCTCTTTTATAGCTTCAGCAGTAACTTCTTCATTTAACATTTCACCATACAAAGTAACATCAGGTCTAACTATCCCACCACATTCACATTTAAAAGACTTATTAGAAGTTTTACCACAATTTAAACAATACCATCTTTTTAAAGTTCCATGAAGTTCTAACACTTTTCTACTTCCACCATCTTGATGAAGATTATCTATATTTTGAGTAATAACTGCTTTTACCTTTCCCATTTTTTCAAGTTCAGCAAGAGCTTTATGTCCAGCATTTGGTTTTACATCATTTATAGATAATTTTTCCACAAGGTATTTATCAAAAATATCTCTATGAGCAAAAAAGAAATCATGGCTTAAAATTTCTTCTGGTTCATA
>JAHHTB010000153.1 GCA_020024855.1 Fusobacterium sp. | reverse complement strand
AATAATGATCAAGAAATTAAATTATTTTTTTTTATGTTTGTTTTAGTATGAAATTATTTTGCTAAAATACCTTTATTCGAAAAACTTAGAAAATTAATGTTTTCTAAGTTTTTCTATTGAACATTTATTTCTTTTTAAGTAAAAATATGTTAATATAAAAGTGATAAATTTATGGTATATAAGGAGTTTTTATGAAAAAAAAATTTATAATATGTATTTTAACATTAATTATTAGCTCTACTTCAGCAAATAGTATATTAACATTTGCAAGTTCAAATGTAGATAAAAGTTCAAAATCAAATATAGAGAATATTATTAAAGATAGTAATGACAATATGATTTTATTGAGAAAAGCTAATCCTAATATAGACATATTTGATTATATATCTGATGAATATTATGAATCTAAAGATAGTATTGCGACATATGGTGCTAAAAATAAAGATGTTTTGATACACAATAATGGGAAGCCAATTAAAACAAATGTTTTAGTTGAAAAAAATGGTTATGAACTAATAGCAGTTCATAAATATATAAATGATAATTATGATTATGCAGAATATTTTTATTCAACGGAAAATAAAAATAATATAAATATAATTAAAGATAATATTAAAAACAATGATTTAATGGGAGCAAAAGGAATTTCAACTAATAATACACAAAATTCAAAAGAAGCACCTATCTTTAGAAAAAGTAATTGGAATTATAATTGGAATGGAAGTAAATATTACACAATGACGGATTCACTTACTTTTGAAAGGAAAAGTAAATCAGCAAATTATAATGGAAAAAAAGTATCCGTCTGGGATATTACCTCAGTTGGACAAATTAAGGGAGCACGAAGTGGTACAAGAATTAATAATCAATATACAAGAATGAGTGCAGAAGCATTTGGTAGTCAAAGTTTGATTGATTATGGACCATCTGTAAATTCAGGAGGAAATTTATCGGTATCTCTTGATGGGCTAGTTCCAAAGTTATCATGGGGATTTAATTTAGGAAATTGGAAAACACAAGATTTATCATCATTATATAGTAATTATGGACGTTGGAAATTTACAGGTCCAGCATTTGGAATGTCGCAAATATTTACTTCAAAACCAGGAGTTAGAATGACAAATGGTAGAGGAAACTTTGGATTAGAAGTTAGCCATACTCATGCAACAAATCATGGAGACTTTAGAACTGGTGTATCTCAATATTTTGTTCCAGATAGATAAAGTCTAAGAAAGTTATTTCGCTAAAATACTATAATGCGAAATTCTTGTTCAATAAAATTAAATAAATATAGAAAAAATACCGATTGGAGCACTCGAAAGGGTGCTTTTTTTTATTGCCTAAATGAGAATTTAAAGAAAGAATAAATAATTTAATTGAGAATGTAACTAAAAGATAATTTTATTTTATAAATTTTTCACAGAATAGAAAAAACTTTTTACTTGGAAAGTAGCATATTTCTTATGAGAGAAAATTTAAAATAAATAGTTTTACTAATTAATTAAATGAAAAATTATAACAAAAATAAATTTGTAACTAACTATTTAACGTTTTAGTTGCAAAATGTTAAAAAAATAATTGCAAAAACGCCTAAAAAATCTCCATATTATATTTATAAGACTTTTTGCTTTATTAATTTAAATGCAAATAAATAATATCTTAAATGATAAAAAATGAAAAAACCTATTTAATTAGGATTTGGAGGAATTAAAAAAATAAAATTATAAAAATAAAGAAATTCATTAATTTGAAATTCGGAGGAATTGAATTAAAAAAATATTTTTTAGCAATTTTATTGATTAATAAATATAAATTTATAATTGAGATTTAAAGACTTGTATTAAACAAAATACAAGATTCAAACTTGAATTTAAATTGCATTAGAACTGTTGTTGTAGACAACCTTTAATTTAAAATTATAGCTTTAAATTTAAAAAAATAATTGAACTAAAAAAATAAAGAATAAACTTAAATGTTTAAAATTAATTAATTAAAAGAAATAAAAAAAACACTCATAGGAGGCTTTTCTCGCTAGGAGTGTAACGAGTAGAGGGGAAAGCCTCCTTAAACTCATATGAGGGCATTATATGCCTATGAGCGAAGCGAGGAGGCGTATAATGCCCTCATTATTAAGAGCATTGCTCTTAATAAATACAATTGCATAAAATGCAATTGTATTTAATTTAGACAGAAGTCTAAATTAAATAGCAAATTTGCTAACGCAAAATTGTAGCAACGGTTCATATTTGTCGTTGCCAAATAGTTCGTCTTCAAGAAAATGAAGACTTGAGCTGAGTAGCCTTAAGAGTAAAATTTGATCTTTTTTTTGTAAAATTTATATCCTTGTCTGGATTAACGGGATTTGAAAAAGACCGTTAATCCATATATATTAAGGGGTTATAAGGATTTTAAAAGTAAAGCAAATCGAAAAATTAAATATAATAAATCAAGCATAAGTACCGTTATTTAGAAATTAAGTACCGTTTTTTCGGAAATAAGTACCGTTTTTTGAACAGATGTTTAGTAAAAAAATATATAAAAAATCAAAAATGATTAGAAAAAAATTATCTAAAAAGTGAAAGATGATATTAAAAGTGATTAAAAAAAATTGCGGCGTTAGCCGCAAAAGGCGGATTCAACATTAAAAAATTGCTGCGTAGCAGCAAAATTTTTTAGGAGGAAAATCAATGGGAAGAAAACGAATAAGAGATTTAAGACAACAGCTAGTTTATACAGTAAATAAAAATTTCAAAAAAGGAATGGACAAGCATAGTATAAAAAAAGTAGGAGCATGTACAAGCATTTTTAAATTTAAAAGCAGAAACTTGTACTAAAGCAACAATTGATCAATATGTTAGCAAGGCGAACAAAATGCAAAATCTAATAAATTCAACTTATCATTCCAATAACAAACTTGTTTTGGAGATACCTAAAACAGAAAAAGAGATTTATAGAGATAAACAACTTAGTTTAGAGCATTATAAGATGTTAAAAAAATCAATAAAAAATGAAAATGCTTTAAAAGCTATTGAATGTGCTAAAAATTTTGGATTAAGAGTAGAAGATATAAGCTGTTTGAGAAAAGGTGATATAGATTTAAAGAATAAAGAAATAAATGTAATTGCTAGTAAAGGTGGAAGGGATAGAACTGTTAAATTAAAGACTAAAGAGCAATTAGAAGTAGCTGAAAGGCTCTATAATAGCAAATTAGCTTTGACAGAAAGAATAGTACCGATTAAGCCCGATTCTATAAATAAAGCATTAAGCAGAGCAATGGAAAAATTAAATATAAAAGAAGAATATAAAAAAACAGGAATACATGCTATAAGAAAATTATATGCACAAGAAACATATGATAGATGCAGAAGAAAAGGTATGTCTAAGGAAAAAGCAAGAGAAGTAGTAAGTGAGCAGTTGGGGCATAGTAAAGAAAGAGGAAAAGACGATAATTTAATAGAAAGATATATAAAGAACTTGCATTAAAGTGATTTTAGGTTAATTTTAAAAAAATAGGTTTTTAGAAAAATACTTATATATACTAAAAAAAGAGTGATTTTTAATAAAATCACCCTTTGTAAATGGCTTAAAACTGTTAAAATAACTAATTTCGTATAAATTTTATTTAGCAAAATTAGATTTTTTAATATATAGTTGAAAGTTTTAAAACATTTCCAGAACTAGGTTTGCCAACACCAACAACTTTTACACCTTTACCTGTAACTATACCATTTTTACAATTTTTTATTGCAGTTCCATAAGTGATAGTACCTCCAAATGCAGCTATTGCACCACCTCCTGGTATAAGTGCAGCTAAACCACATCCAGCTCCATAAACTAGGGCTTCATATTCTAATTGATTTAATAATAATTCTGTACCTTTTTTATTTACGTTAGTTGTGTATCCCCACCAATACCATACATAGTTTGAACAATATGAATAATTAGATAAGATTTTACCAGTAGTAGCATTACCTTTAGAATTAGCGTTTGTAGCTAAATTTGAAATATCAATGTTATTAGCTGTGTTGATTATTTCAGTTTCTGAATTTACAGTTTTCATTTCAAATTCTAATTGATCACTTATTATCAAAGAATTAATTTCATTCATATTACCTTTTAAAAAATTTACAACATCAGTATCGATTTTTTCATATGCAGCGTCTAATATATAAAATGTTCCATTAGAATTTTGGCGTAAATAATTATTTTCAATATCTTTAATTATAGAATCTAAGTCTATTTCCTTATTTTCTTTTTCTGTAGTTATTGTCTTTTCATAAGAAATTTCATTTGCATATGCATAATCAGTTGGAAGAGCTACAAGAGTAGTTCCAGTAACTGATTCAAGTAGTACCATACTTATAATTTTTTTATTTTTCATTTTTAGTCCCCCTATATTATAATTACGATCTGTTAAGTTAAATGAACATTGCTCTTTTCAACACTTGAGAATAGAAT
>JAHHTB010000152.1 GCA_020024855.1 Fusobacterium sp. | reverse complement strand
AAAATATTCTCTTAGAATACCCAAATACCTTTAATAAATAAAAGGCACGACAAAATTGTCGCACCCATATAGTTTATAAAGAGTATTTCGTTGAACTTTTTTATAGCTTTAAATATTTACTTACTGTTGCCATTTAAAAATTCCCCTCTATATTTAATTATTAGATTTATTTATAATCTATCTTCTATTATATCATTTAAATCTATTCTGATTTGTTGAGCAATAACTCGTGCTAAATCAACTGGTACTGCATTTCCTATCATTTTATAACCATTTTCAACTCTATTATAAATAAATATAAAATCATCTGGAAAACCTTGTATTCTCGCACATTCCCTAACCGATAATCTTCTATAATTTTCACCTGTAAACTCCCATAAATTTTGCTCCACTCTTCTCATTGGATTTGAACTAGGATGTATAGGTGCCTGACGTCCACTTGCTTGTATTGTAAAACTTGCTTCATTCCATTCTTTTCTTCGATTTCTACTCATATATATTGATGAAAAACCACCAACATAATATTCATTATTAGCTATTTCCCCCGTAAATTCATTTGCATAATTTCTTTCTAATGCTGGCAATGGTTCTGGCATATTTCCTATGCAATCTTGTAAAACTCTTTGAGGTTCTATTCTTCTTAAATTATCAAAATTAAATTCTCTATTCAAGTCATTTCTATACCCTATTATAATTACTCTCTTTCTAGTTTGAGCAACTCCAAAATCATTTGCATTTAATGTTTGATAACTAACATTGTAACCAATATTTCTAAACCTCGTTATAAAATTATTAAATTCATTAATATGTCTTATACTTAACATTCCTGGAACATTTTCAACTAAAAAAAATAGTGGTTGTTTTTCTTCTAATATTCTTAAATAATCATTAAACAATTGTCCTCTTGGGTCATTAATTCCTCTCATACTTCCTGCTAAGGACCAACTTTGACACGGTGGTCCTCCAATTATTCCAATAATATTATCTGGTAGTTCTTCTGGCTGAATATCCGTAATCGAACGTGTTTCCAAATATGTATTAGGATGATTTAATCTATATGTATCCCATACATTTCTATCATACTCACAAGCCCACTCTATATTCCATCCTGCTTCTTCAAATCCTCTATCTAATCCACCTGCTCCTGAAAACAATGATATTATACTCATATTTAAACCTCTTTCCACTAAAAATAGATAGGATATACAATGTATATTCTATCTTTTAATCTTATTTATAATACTATACTTTTTATTTTAAGGCCAGTGTTATTTTTTCCCTTTTAACTGCATTTAAAGAATCTATTATATTATATATTAAAAATATCCATTAAATTATTTTTTTTCATTTCTATATTTTTATCAAAATCTATTTTAATAAAAACGGCATCAATAAACTTTGCAGGATTATTTGGATTTTTTATTTTGACTTCACTTAAATTTACCAAATCACTTCTATTTATAAGTAATTTTTTGTCTTCATCATTTAAAAGTTGATATTTATTTTTTAGCATTAAACAATATATTTTAAATCTACTTTCTTTTAATTCATCTTTAATTAAGTAATCAAAAACTTTACGTGGATGTTCAATATTCCACATTCCTCTAATTCTTAAATCAGTTATTCCTAACGGATCTATTTTTTTTATTTTTCCCAATTCATTAGTTTTCGTAAATTCTACTCCATTAGTTGATTCTACTCCATTTTTAATTAAATTTTTTATCCTTTCATAAGATGAATTATCCGCACAATAACACTCTCCATCAACTAACCATAATTCTTTTACACTATTTCCGCTAACACTCCCAATTGCATAAAACATTTCTTTTACTTCCCATTCTTCAGATTCACAATCTCTACATTCCTTATTAATAAGTGTAGAATCTGAATATAATTTATCTTTAGGATATGAACTATTTAAAGCAATTGCTGGAAAACTTTTCTTTGACCAATTTACTTTTTTAACTTCTACTGCAATTGAATTTTTAACAATAAAATCTGGTGGATTATTTTTATTACCTAAATAACTTAAATATTTTGAATATTGTTTATCTTTACCTGAAAATTCCATATCGAAAGCATTACAAAAAGCATCTTTTAAATAAAATTCTAAGGCATCTCCAATAGTATTTGCTCTATTATCTGTATATTTTGAATACTCCTGTAATAATTCATTATTATTATTTTCAATGATGTTACGTAAAGCAACTAAAACATTTGTTGTACACATAAAAATCTCCTTCATTCTTTTAAAATTATAAATATATAATAAAACTGAAAAGTAAAAATTACTAGAGAAACTTTTACTGAAAGAACACATATACCATTTCATTACACCACTATAAATTCCAATATAATTTTACAGTTCTTATTAATTTATTTATTTTCTCTGCAACCTCGCTTTTGTCTTAATCACTTTATTTAAAATTATTTTTTTTGTTCTAATGTTACTCTAATCTTGATAAATTCAGACTTCACCTTCTTTGTGTCCACACCCTACAACCCCTTTTTATTTTGTACACACACTTAAAATATTCTCTTAGAATACCCAAATACCTTTAATAAATAAAAGGCACGACAAAAGTGTCGCACCCATATAGTTTATAAAGACCATTTCATGTCCTAGTTAGAATTCAATATTCTTCTAATACTTCTAACATTCATATTTAAATTTTTAGCTATTTCTGTGTTATTTAATCCTTGCTGTTTTAATGCTTCTACTTTATTTATTGTATCTTGTTTTTGTTGCTCTCTTTTAGTTAAACAATTTTCATTTCTTGGTGTTCTTTTATGATTCTTTCTTTTATATTTTTCAGAAGTTCCTATTATCGTTTCTAGTTGCTCCTGCTCTTTTTCTGTTATATCTAATCTTTCTATTAAAGTTGAATTCTTATACCAATAGCCACCTTTATCTCGCATTCCCTTGCTTACTCGTTTAACCTGTCCACTTCTTACCCCTTGCTCGTAATCTAGAAATTTATCTATTGCTTTATCTACACTTCTTAAAACTTTATCTATTTCATTTTCTCTTAATGGCTCTGTAAAAGATTCATTTAGTTCATATACTAATTCTTTAAGTTGCTTTTTATCTCTTACATAAATGCCTTTCCAGTAAGCGTAACAATGTATAATAAAATTTCTATAACCTGTAACTTTTCCTTTTCTAATTTTAACTAATTTTTTTATATCATTTGCTCTGCCTAAATGTAGAGTATAAGAATTATAAGCATAAGTTAATTTTCCCTTTTTAGAATTCTTTTTATTATCATATTTTTTATTATGTCTACTTTGCCAATTTAAATATTTATCTCTTAAATCATAAAGCGACCAAATATTATCTTCCTCTACTAAAACCCTACACTCTGTTTGAGTTTTTGAATTTATAGTATTCCATAACCTCATTAACCTGCTTGAATCTGTGGCTTGTCTATCTGCCCCTAAATGTTTAAATAAGTTGTAAAGATAATCCTCAAATTCTTGCCAACTTGCAATTGCTCCATAACTACTTGGCTCAATCTCCCAATAAATATGAATCCCTCTGCCAGTATGAATTACTCTTCTTGGCTCTGGCGATTTACCCCAATATGCACTCATCCAAACTTCACCAATAATATTATTTATTCTATTCATCAATTCATCTTTACTTAAATTTTCATTATGAAAATCAAAGTCTAAATAAAATGCTCTTAGATTTTTTAAATTATTTGCTCCACGCTTTCCATTGTAACTTGTGTTCGGAGTGTAATAAATATCCTCACTTTTTTTATCCATATATTTTTTTATTTCTTCAATATTTTTTTCCGTAAAATTTTCAAGCTTTATAACTTTTCCGTTTTTTATTTGAACTACTTGAATGTATCCCTCAAATTTTTTGGGTGCAAATTGTCTTGCTAAATTACTCATTTATTTTTCCTCTCTCGGACAAAATAAATTATCTTTATCTATAAAAGGAAATTCTATCTATTTACTTTTTACTATCCTTTTGCTAAGATAGTAATATAAAAAAGAATAAAAGTTCCCCAAGGACTTTAGATAATTTATCAGTAAAAAGAGTTATTCAGATTGGCGTTTGAGAACTCTTTTTTGTTTTATTATCCGTTCTTTATTTTCATATTATGTTATTTTACATTTTATCATACTTTCTATTTATTTCATATAGTGTCATTTTTGAGGTAATCTTTTTTCTTTTCTCTTCAAAAATTTTTAATAATAGTTTTTGGTTATGTTAGCTAAAATTTTTAAGCAAGCAAATTTTTTCAAACATCATTTTATTTTTCATCTAAAAATTTCTTCTACATCAAAAAAGCTTATCTAACTTTTTTCACCCTCTCAAAATATTTTAATAATATTTTTCTAAAAAATTTTCACTACTTAAAATTTTTTCTCCCAAAAGTTAAACCAAAAAATTTTTAGATTCTAAAATTTTTTTCAAGATGATTTATTTTTTTGCTAAGCTTTTTTAAAGCTTACCTTCGGAGAAAACAAGTTGTGTTTTGCA
>JAHHTB010000151.1 GCA_020024855.1 Fusobacterium sp. | reverse complement strand
ATAAAGAAGAATTAATTAATAAAGAAAAAGGAAGAATAAATATATCTGGTGGAAAGTTGATTAGTAGTGGTTCATTAACTAATAAAGGTGAAATTGAGATAAATTCTTCTAAAAATATTTCAGAAATAAAAGGACAGCTATTAAATAAAAGTAAGATAACAGTAAACTCAAAAGAAAATGAAATTGCTTTACAACAAACAACAAATGGAAATATTGAAAATGAAAGAGAACTAAATATTAATTCTTCAGGTACGAATTCTATAGGGCTTGAAATAAAAAATGGAATATTTAATAATACTAAAGATGGAACAATAAATATAAATATTTCAGGAAAAGGTGAGAAAACTTCAGGATTAAAACAGACTAATGGAGAAATAACAAACAATGGTAAGATTGTAATAAATTCAAATGGAGGAAGATATTCTTCTGGAATATACTTAAGTGGTGGAAATTTTATTAATAATAAGGATATTTTAATAAATGAGGCAAGTTCAACTTCTTATGGAATAAAACAAGATAATGGAACATTGATAAACAAAGGAAATATAATTGTAAATAAAGGAATAGGAGTAAAGTTATCAAAAGGAAATTTTATTAATAATGAAGAAGGAGTAGTAGAAGTAAATAAAGAAGCAACAGGAATAGATCAAAGTGGCGGAGAATTTAGTAATAATGGAAAAATTAATGTAAATGGAATTAAAGCGAGTGGTATTAAAACATCAAAAGGAACATCAACAAATGCCGAGCAAGGAAATATATATGTAAATAATAATTCTGCTACAGGGATGTATTCATACAATGGTGGAGAAATAGTAAATAAAGGAAATATTTTTATAGGTAATATTAATGGTGCAGGAGAATATTCTGTAGGGATGAAAGTCTATTCAGGAGATGGGAAATCAAATTCACAAGCTATAAACAATAATGTGATAACTATAACAGGAAATGGGACAACAGCCAATGGAATGGCAGCAGAAGTTACTAAAGTTAATGGAAAAGCAAGTATAGTAAATAATGGAATTATAAAAGCTTCAAAAGTAAATACTTCAGCAATGGCAGCTAAAGGTAAGGGAGCAATAGCAACAAATGAAAAAAATGGAACAATCATAATACTTGAAGATGCAACAGGAATGAAAATAGAAGCTAAAGCTGTTGGAACGAATAATGGACAGATTAAAATTTCTAAAGGGACAGGAGCAACAGTAAATGGTGGTAGTTTTATAAATGAAGGAATAATAACAGTAGAAGGTCAAAAAAGTATAGGTATTAATGTTAGTAATGGAACAGCAGATAATAAAGGAAGTATAATAGTAGGAACAAAAGATAAAGGTGCTGATCAATATTCAGTAGGGATGAAAGCCTATTCAGGAGATAATAATTCAAAATCAGAAGCAATAAATAGTAATAGTATAATTATAATAGGGAATGGAAAAGACACAGCCAATGGAATGGCAGCAGAAGTTGCTGATAAAGTTTCAGGAACAGCAAGTATAAAAAATAATGGAACAATAGAAGCTTCTGGTAAAAGTGTTTCAGCAATGGCAGCTAAAAGAAAAGGTGCAATGGTAATAAATGAAACTAAGGGAGTTATTTCTGTGTTTGATGCAGCAACAGGAATGAAAATAGAAGAAAATGCTAACGGAATTAATAAAGGGGAAATAAACGTAAACAATCCTAATGCAATAGGAATTACATTAAATAATGGATCTTTTATTAATGAAGGAACTATAAAAGCAGGAAAAGATGGGATAGCTATAAAATCTGTAAAAGGTAATAATTTTGTAAAATTAAAAGATGGAAGTTCAGTTACAGGAAAAATTTTAGGTGCAGATGGAATAGATGTGTTAGCTTTTGAAGGAACTAAAGACGAAAAGAAATATGAAAACTTGTATGTTGAAAATTATGAAGGTCTAAAAGTTATAAATGGAAATGTGGAAAAAAATAATTCAAAAATAGAATTGGAATATAATAAAGGGACAAAAGAGTATAGTAAAAAAGTAGATGAAATAATTCAAGGAGATAAGACAGTTAAAGAAAATAATACAGGAAATTTAGAGATGTCAGGAAGTAATTTAGTAATAGACTTCAAAGATTCTCTAACTAATAATACACTTGAAAACCCAATAATTGATGTAGGAAAAGATGGAAAGTTAACTTTTGGTAAAGGAATGAAATTTGATTTTAATTCATCAGATGGAAGAGATGAATTTAATCTTAATGATGCTCTTGGATTAGAAAAAGATCAAATAATTGTAGATGGAAATTTTGATGAAGTATTTAAAGATACTGCTGTATGGGAATATGAGAATGCAACAGGTGATATAATACTGAAAAAAAATAAATATGAAAATATAGTTTTAAAACCTCAAATTAAAAAGTTTGCAGGAATTTTAGAAAAAGAAGATATTTTTAATAAAGATTATTCAGATAAGTTAAAAAAGATAAAAGTAGATTTAAATTTACTAGATACAAAAGAAGAGTTTACAAATGCTTTAACTCAGATGTCGGGTGGAGTTCATGGTTATGTAGTTGATTTTGCAGCAATAAATGCAAGAACAATGGTAAATACCATGAAAGAGAGAGCATTAACAAGAGATTATTTAAGAAATAGACCAATAAATTCTTGGACACAAGATATAATGTATATAGATAATAATCATAGACTTGGTGGTTTAATGGATGTAAACTACAATGAAAAAGGTATATTAGGAATTTCTGAAAAACAAGTACTTAAAAATGGAAAATTAGGGCTTGTTTATGGTGGAACAAATGGAAATGCAAAATTTGAAGGTGGAGAAAATGGAAGTATTAAGCTTGATGGAGCATACTTTGGAGGATATTATAATCACGAATTCAATCCAAATTGGTCTTTAAATTCAAATGTAAATTTTGTATATACACATGATAGAGTAACAAGAAATGTGAAATTTGCAGATGTAAATGAAACTTTTAAATCTTCTTATCCAACATACACAGTAGGTCTAGGATCAAGTTTAATTTATACAGTAAAAGATGACTTGAAAAATAAAGCACATTTTTATGCAGGAATTGATGTGGAAAGACTTATGATTGGAAATATAAATGAAAATATAGATCAAGAAAAAGATACTACAGGACTTGCTGTAAAAACTAACTCTGGTGGAGAAAAAACATATTATTCTATAGTTCCAAGTGCAGGATTTGTGGTTCAAAATACAGGCTATGTTTTTGATAAAAAATATAGAATAGGTGCAGATTTAAATTGGGAAACAGAAGTTGGAGATATTAAAGATGGAAAAAGATTAAGTTTAACAGGAATAAGTGGAGAATACAAAGTTGAAACTTCAAAAAGAGAAAATGTATTTTCATATAGTTTATTTGGAGCTTTAGATTTAACAGAAGATTTAGCAATTAATGCAAAATATACATCAATGTTTTCTGATGAATATAATTCTGATATGATAGGAGCAGGTTTTGAGTATAAAATAGATACTATGGCAGATAATGTTTTTGGAAATTTTGCTCATAAATTAGAAAATAGTAGACAGTTCTCAGATAGATGGGGTGGAACACTAGGTATCATGCTTGAAACAGAAGACGGAAATGATGTTACATACTATAGTAAGCCAGGTGGGTTCCCAACAAGTGGAGATTATGCAACATCAACACAATATAAGCCAAAAATGACTTTAAGTTTAAATGATAAAAAGTCAAATTGGGGATATTATTTTGAAACATATTATAAAAATAATAGCATGATTCAAGGGCGTAAAGCAGGAGAAGAAAAACAACATGCTTCAAGAATTCATGGAGAAGTTAGATGGAGTGACACAT
This sequence comes from Fusobacterium sp., assembly GCA_020024855.1. Taxonomy (GTDB): domain Bacteria; phylum Fusobacteriota; class Fusobacteriia; order Fusobacteriales; family Fusobacteriaceae; genus Fusobacterium_B. Next base: position 697 of record JAHHTB010000151.1, on the reverse strand, counting down.
ATTCAAAAGGAAGATATGGAGTAAATATTGGTTATAGAAATGAAGAATCTAAAAAGCCAAGTAATTCTTATCAATCATGGGGAACAATATCAGAAAGAGCAGTTCATGAATTAAGATTAACTCCAAACTTTTCTTATAATTTAACAAATAATATTACAGTTGGTGGAAAAACAACATTTGTTGCATCATATAATTATGATGGAGATAGAAAAAATCAGACAGATTTTACAATAGAAAATCAATATGGAATAAGTTATAGTGGGTTTATGCCAAGATGGCAACTATCATTAGTATACTTTAGAGAAGATACATTCTATGATAACAGCTTTAGAAAATTAACTGGATATGATAATAAAACAGGTACTTATAAATATGGTTTAGCTTCAGAGAGATACCAAAATAATCAATTAAGACCAAGTATTACTTATTATTTTGGTAATGGGGCAATTTTAAAATTTGATACAAGAATTACTTTAGGAAATGGAGCTTGGTATAATGAAAAAGATACTCATATCAAAAAAGCAGAGTCTTATGAAACAAGATATTCATTTGATTACAGTTATCCAGTTGCACCAGGATTTACTGTAAACTTTGGTGGAAGTTTCTTAAATAATAAATCAAAAAGCAAAACAAAAGATAACTATGGAAATATTTCAAGAAGTTATTCATTTAGACCTAACATAGGATTTAGTTATAG
>JAHHTB010000150.1 GCA_020024855.1 Fusobacterium sp. | reverse complement strand
GTGTTATAATATGTTGGAATAGTGTTAGGATTAATAAGGAGATAAATTATGAAATTTTTAGAAAATTTTAATACTGAATTAAAAGAAGTTTTAACATCAGAATTAAAAAAAGAAGTTGTAGCTTTTGCTAATACATGTGATGGAACTATCTATATAGGTATCAATGATAAAGGGGAAGTTATAGGAGTAGAAAATTCTGATGATGTTATAGAAAGAGCAAGTGCTTCTATTAGAAATGCTATAAAACCTGATGTGACTATGTATGTAACACTAAATATAGAAGATATTGAGAATAAAAAAGTTGTTGTTATTAAAGTTCAAAGAGGAGCTTCAAGACCATATTATATAGGAGAGAAAGGACTAAAACCATCTGGTGTTTATATTAGACAAGGTAACTCTTCTATTCCAGCTTCAGAAGAGTATATAAGGCAGATGATAAAAGAAACTGATGGAGATTCCTTTGAAAAACTTCGTTCTTTAAATCAAAACTTAACATTTAATTACACAAATATGATTTTTGAAAAAACTGGAATAGAGTTTGGAGAAGCTCAAAAGAAAACTTTAGGGATAATAGGAGAAGATAATCTATATACTAATTTAGGATTATTACTTTCAGACCAATGTGTTCATACTTTAAAAATAGCCGTATTTGAGGGAAAAGATAAGGCAGTTTTTAAAGATAGAAAAGAGTTTACAGGTTCTTTATTAAAACAGATAACAGAAGCTTTTGAGTATATAGATTTAATTAATAAAACTAAGGCTACTTTTGAAGGATTGATAAGAAAAGATAAAAGAGATTATCCAGTAGAAGCTATTAGGGAAGCTTTATTAAATGCAGTAGTTCATCGAGAATATTCTTTTGGAGCAAGTACTTTAATAAATATTTATGAAGATAGAATAGAATTTTTATCTCTTGGAGGAATAGTTAGTGGATTATCATTAGAAGCTATAATGTTAGGAATATCCCAATCAAGAAATGAAAAACTATCCAATGTTTTTTATAGATTACGTTTAATTGAAGCTTTTGGAACAGGAATACAGAAGATAATAAGAAGTTATATGGATTATGAAGTTCAACCTACTTTTAAAGCAGAACAAGGAGCTTTTGTAGTAATTCTTCCTAATAGACATCTTTCTACGAAAAAGGAAATAGTATCACTGACTGATGGCCAAGAAAGAGTAATTGAGATACTAGGTACAGGAGAAAAGAGTAGAAAAGAGATTGAAGATAGTATAGGCTTAAGTCAAACAAGAGTAATAAATTTATTAAAAGAGTTACAGGAGTTAAATATCATAGAAAAAATAAAAAAAGGAAGAAATATCAGTTATAAAATAAAATAGGGAGTTTCTTTATAGTGTGGTATAATAAATATTATATATTTAAGGAAAGGAGAGTAATATAACTATGAAAAAAGTACCTATTGCAGTAGAGGACTTTAAAGAAATTATAGAACAGGATTATTATTACGTCGATAAAACAAAGTTTATAGAAGATATATTAAATGATGGAGCAAAGGTAAAATTATTTTGTCGTCCTAGAAGATTTGGAAAGACACTTAATATGTCTACATTTAAATATTTCTTTGATATAGAAAATAAAGCTGAGAATAGAAAGTTATTCAATAGCTTATATATAGAAAACTCTCCTATAATAAAGGAACAAGGAAAATATCCTGTAATATTTATCAGTATGAAAGGTATAACTGCTTCTACTTGGGATGAAGTCATTAAAAGTATTAGTGAAAAGATTTTTAAGTTATATAACCAATTTGATGGAATTATTAATTCTGTTTTTAGTAAAATTGAAAGTAAAAAATTTCAAAGATTACTTAGTCAAGAGAGTGGACAAGTTGAAATGCAGACAGCATTATCTTTTCTAACATCACTTCTATATAAATACTATAATCAAAAGGTAGTAGTATTAATAGACGAGTATGATTCTCCAATAATGTCAGCTTATGAAAAAGGTTACTATACAGAGATGAAAGATTTTTTAAAGGCTTTCTATGGAGAGGTACTAAAGACAAATGAATACTTACAAATGGGAGTTCTTACTGGAATAATAAGGGTAGCTCAAGCAGGAATATTTTCTGAATTAAATAATGAGTATAGCAATAGTTTTGGAATAGTAGAAAATGAAGTAAAAGCTATGCTTAGTTACTATAAGATAGGTTATGAGATGCCAGAAGTAAAAGAGTGGTATGATGGTTATAGTTTTGGAAAAGATGAAATATACAATCCTTGGAGTATTTTAAAATTTGTACAAAGTAAGGAGTTAAAATCTCATTGGGTAAATACTTCTGGAAATGCTCTGATTTTAAATATGTTATTAGCTTCAAATTCAACTGTATTTGACAACTTAAATGATTTGATAAATGGCAAGGATATAATGGTATATATCAATGAAAGTATAAGAATGGGAGATAATCTTTCTCCTAATAATATTTAGGAGATCATGTTATTCTCTGGATATTTAACAATTAAGGAAAAACTTAGTGAAACAATGTTTACTTTAAGAATACCAAATAAAGAGATACAGAAGTTATTTAAGGGATTATTTGTAGATGCTATTTTTAGAGAGAGTAATAATGTTGGAAGTTTGATTCAAGCTTTGGTTACTAAGAATATATCTCAAATAATAAAAAGCTTAGAGGATGTAGTTATTAATGCTATTAGTTTTTATGATACAAGTAAAAAGTATGAGAATCCTTATCAAACATTATTAGGGGGATTTTTATACGCCTTAGATGATTATTATATAATGCATCCCAATATGGAAAGTGGTTATGGTAGAGCTGATATAATTTTAGAACCAAGAAATAAAGCTTGGGCTGGATATATTTTAGAACTAAAAAGATCTAATACCAATGATATAGAAGAAGAAGCAGAAAAAGCTTTTGATCAAATAGAAGATAAAAAATATGAAATTCTATTAAAGAAAAATGGAGTAAAAGATGTAGTAAAAATTGGCTTAGTTTTTGATGGAAAAAAAGCCGTAGCTTATTATTAGTGATAATATATTAATGAGTTTTATAGCTAAATTTGATAAATTATGAAAAGGAGGAATGCAACATGACAGCTAGAGAAGTAGTAGATAATAAAGTTGAAGAAATTGAAAAAGATTTTGGAAGAAATATTAGTAGACTTTTAGAAACAAAAGATAGAAAAAACTTTTTAGTAGTGTTAGATTTCTTTGTATCTATACCAATGGGACAAATGATGAAGTATGTTTCATTTTTATTAGATTTAGAAGAAGAGTATCAAATAAAAACAGTTCATTGCTTACCAGCCTTTCATAAAAATATGATTATTTGGGTAGGAACAACAGATAATAAAGACTTAATAGAGGAATAGAGTATATTTTTAATAAAATTTACGAACAAATAATACTATAAAATAGTGGAGAGTAAAATCTTCACTATTTTTAGTATAATATAGAATTTTATTGTATTCTATGATACAATCAAAAGAGAAATATAGACTAAAAATGGAGGATATAGCGTAAAAATAGAGCATTACGTTGCAAGAGCTGAGGGGAATGAATTAGAGTATAAGAATTTACTTGCTGTTTGTAAAGGAAATGAAGGAGAACCTTTTGAAAAACAGACTTGTGATACAAGAAAAGGCAATAGAGAAATAAAAACAAATCCTCGAATGAATAGCGATATTTTAACTATTAGTTATACAAGTAATGGAGAGACAAGATCTAGTAATTTAGATTATTAAAAAGACTTTGATGACTTAATGATACCTTTGGATTAGTAGAGGCTAGGAAAGAAGCTTTAAATTCATCTTAGTAAAAGCAAAACTCATTTAACAGAAGATACAATAAGAAGAATATATACACGATATTCAGAAGCAGAAATAAAAGAATAATATGTTGGAATATTATTGTGGTATCTTCAGAGAAAAATGAAATAAACTTGAATTTATATAATTGTTTGCTAAATCAACAGACGAAGGAATAGATAGTTATTTTAACTATGAAATAACTGAATTTAAAGATCAAGAAAAAGCAAATAATGTAGAACTAATTGGAAAAGAGACTAGGGTAAAGGTATCAGCTAGAGGAAAAGAAAGTTATGTTATTTCTGGATTTAAAGAATACAAAACTAAAAGAAAAGAAATATTTTTAATGAAATTTTAGTAAAAGATGAGATAGATTATTAGAAAGAAAAGCTTTTACTGGTTGGAAAAAATATTCAAAAACTGGAGAAGAAATCATTGAAAATATAAGAAGAGATGAAAATGGAGTAATTAAAGAAAATCTAATAATTAAAGAAAATAATTTGTTGGCTCTTCACAGTTTAAAAAAGAATTTAATGGGAAAATAAAGTTGATATATATTGATCCACTATATAATACAAAGAATGATAGTTTTGCATATAATGATAATTTCAATTATTCGACTTGGTTAACTTTTATGAAAAATATATTAGAAATTGCTAAAGAATTTTTAAAAGAAGATGGACTTATTTTTGTTCAATGTGAAGATAAAGAACAAGCTTATTT